>NZ_JAUBUB010000001.1:0-130139 GCF_036705265.1 Microcoleus sp. B4-C2 | reverse complement strand
CCCGCACGATCGTCCACTTCCCGTTTAATTGGTAAAGCTTGGTTATAGTATTTCAATGCTGATTGCGGTTGTCCAATTCTGAGGTACACTCTACCTATATTATTCAATGTAGTAGATTCCCCATTGCGATCGCCAACTTGCAGCAGAATTGGTACGGCTTGGTTATAGTATTTTAACGCTTCCTGTGGTTGTCCAATGTTGGCGTATACTGCACCAATATTATTCAATGTAGTAGCTTCCCCCGCACGATCGTCCACTTCCCGTTTAATTGGTAAAGCTTGGTTATAGTATTTCAATGCTGATTGCGGTTGTCCAATGCTGAGGTACACTCCACCTATATTATTCAATGTAGTAGCTTCTATCATCCGATCGCCCACTTCCTGCAGAATTGGTAAAGCTTGGTTATAGTATTTCAATGCTGATTGCGGTTGTCCAATGTTGGCGTACACTCCACCTATATTATTCAAAGTACGAGCTTCTATCATCCGATCGCCCACAGCCAGCAAAATTGGTAAAGCTTGGTTATAGTATTTTAATGCTTCTTCTGGTTGTCCAATGCTGAGGTACACTCCACCTATATTATTCAAAGTACGAGCTTCCCCATTGCGATCGCCCAGCTTCTGCCAAATAGGTAAAGATCGGTTATAGTATTTTAATGCTGATTGCGGTTCTCCAATGGTGCTGTATACTCCACCAATATTAGTCAAAGTAGTAGCTTCCCCCTTGCGATCGCCCACTGACTGCCTAATTGGTAAAATTTGGTTATAGTATTTTAATGCTGATTGCGGCTGTCCAATACTGTGGTACACTAAACCCATATTATTCAAAGTAGTAGCTTCCCCCGCGCGATCGCCCATTTTCCGCCAGATTGGTAAAGCTTGGTTATAGTATTTCAATGCTTCTTGCGGTTTTCCAATACTGTGGTATGTTCCACCAATATTACTCAAAGTAACAGCTTCGCCGTTGCGATCGCCCACTTGCCGCCAGATTGGTAAAGCTTGGTTAAAATATTTCAACGCTGATTGCGGTTGCGAGATCGTTTTGTACACTGTACCAATATTAGTCAAAGTACGAGCTTCAATCGCCCGATAGTTTACTGCCCACAAAATTGCGAAAGCTTGCTTCAAGTATTTCAATGCTTCTTGCAGTTGTCCAATGCTTTTGTAAAGTTCACCAATATTATTCAAAGTAATAGCTTCCGAGTTGAGATCGCCCACTTCCCACCAAATTGATAAAGCTTGTTTGTAGTATTTCAATGCTTCTTGCACTTGTCCTATACCGGCGTACATTGCACCAATATTATTGAGTGCTAGAGCTTCATGTTGTCTCTCTTTAAATTGTCGTGCAGTGGCTAAAACCTGCTGCCATGTTTCTATTGCTTGTCGCGGTTGCTGTTGCCTTGCTTGCTCTATGAGTTGCTTTAATTTTTCAAGCTGTGAATTTTGACTTTGCGCCCAACTCGGTTGCACCATCACCGGCAGAGTCAGAGGAGTCAGACACACACCCAAAACCAAAACACTGCTAATAATTCGTTTCATTCTTTTCATGATTTACCACTGACGATTAATAGAATAGGCATCTGAATTTGGACTTAGGCGTATTATACTTTTACTTGCTGTTCTTGAATGCTTTGATATTGCCAAAATAATTGTTATAATTAAATAACCAAGTTGCTGTTATGTCAATTCATATTATTCAGAAGCTGTATTCATAAAAGTCATGATTTAAAGCTATGAGGTTCATCAGTCTGACGTTCTTTTTCAATTTTCGCAATAATTTCATCTATTTCAGCAAAGACTTTAGTCAATTCTTTAGCTTTTTCAAGCGATCGACCAACGGTGATGGCAAGAATTCCAACGGTTCGTCAAAATTATCAGAAATTGTAATTAGTCCTTTGTCGCTGCCAAATCTGCTGTATTTAGGTGAGTATTATTCAATTTTATAGACAGTTTCTGGTTTTATTCCTGGTTTGATATCTTTGATTTTACTTTGTTTAGATTGCATTCTTTGTCTGAGATAAATTGCCGATATTAGGTCAGACCAAGTAAATTTTTCAGGCAGTCGATCGATTAAGTTGCGGACTTATTATTGAAGATTGATGGTTTCCATCGGTTTTAGTAAAGAGAGTTTGCTTTTTAATTGTAGTAGAAGCGAACTAGGAGCGATCGGGCTTTTTGCAAAAGTCTGGCTCCTCCCGCAGTCCGGCAGGGAATTAATTCCCTGCCTCATAGCGAAAGTCCTCGCTTCCGAGGACTGCAAGATCGATCGAGAATGATGCAAGGTATGAATTGAAACAGACAGAAATTACGCGCTCCCACCAAAGAAACCGGGTTTTTATCGAATCTGCCGACTGCAACGAATATTGTCGTAAAAAACCCGGTTTCTAGCCCCCCGCGCACAAATCTTAACTCTCCTCTTCAGTCCTCGGAAGCGAGGACTTTCGCTATGAGGCGGGGGTTTTTAACCCCCGACGGACTTAATGCGGAGTCGCTACAATTGTCACCGTCATTTTTGTTGATTAGAGCTCTCCAGAAAAGCCAGTCTTGAACAGGCTTTCCGGCCTGTTCCACAATAATTATTGGAGAGGTATATTGATTAGGTACGATCGCACACAACTTCAAACACACCCCCTGGAATAAACCGACACAAAGCCCTCCGCCGATCGTCCGCATCTTGGCGATTGACAAAACGCGCAATTGTATAGTGCTCAGCATTCGGTAAAATTCGGACGATCGCCCAAGAAGTGCGATCGCCCTGCTTTGACTTTTCAGGTGTTTTCGAGATCGAATTTGAGTTGAGTTCGATCGCGGGGCGATCGGCGATCGTCGGAGAATTTGCTTTTCTGAGAGTGTTGAGGTAGCGGGCGATCGTACTTCCTTTGAGATTCGCCCCGACGCGCAGAATCAGAAACACCGCAAAGCTTTCGATCTCTGGCCCTGTCATGCGCGCGCGATCGGCCTCAAAATCTTCATCAGAGTAGCTGCGGATACCCGACAGCAGTTGCGTAATGCCAAAATCATTCAAAGCTTGTTGATAGCCGCGGTTATATTCGCTGCCGTCGCTCACAGGCTTTACCATAGTAATAGTCTCCTTTTATGTGGATTGTCTCCTTGTATTTGGGGAACCATCAGCCAGCGCGGGCCCGACGAAAGTTCAGCGCTGGCTTTTGACTTTTTGAAACTATAGCATAGATATAGCACACATAAATGCTTTAAATGAGCCAAACTCGACAGGATGGTCTAGATACAGCACAATTACGATCGGCTTATACTAAAAAATAATGAATCTCTGATGACCAAACGCTTAGCGACCTATTTAGCCGATGGAATCTATGACATCCTTGAAGAGTGGGCAAGTCAAGAACGCCGTTCAGTCAGCAGCTTGTCAGCATTCATTTTGGAGCAAGCAGCCAGAGAACACCAAAAGGAAATGAAACAACAGTCCCCACCATCCAATGAGAAGCAGGAGAAGAGTTGAGTGGACGCATCAAAGCCAAAGAAACCGGGTTTTTTGCGGTTTTTGCCGGCTGTAACGAAGTATTTGGCAAAAAAACCCGGTTTCTGACCACCCGTGCGTCCACTATATGAAATTTATCGGAATCGATTTAGGTTGGAGTTCAGCAGCAAGCGGTTTGTGCTGTTTGAATTGGCAAAATAACCAATTAGAATTAATAGAGTGCGATCGCCCCCACTGACAAGACTAAAACATTTCGACATAAAGCCAGAGGTTTGAAACATAAATTTTCGCCCCTCTGCCTACCCCCTAAATCTCTCGCCCAAAAATTACATCACCCGTTTCCTGCTGGTATACGGACAGTGAAAATAGACCCTTTTCCCGCTTCGCTTTCTACCAAAATTTCCCCGCCCATCATCTGACAGTAGTAGCGACTAAGTGTCAGCCCCAATCCGGCGCCGTCGTAAGGTCGCGCTGCTGAAGAGTCAGCTTGCACAAAAGCTTCAAACAATTTGTGCTGTTGTTCTTCCGACATTCCAATTCCGGTATCTTTAACCGATAAACAAATCCAATCCGAGTCTTGAACATTCGGCAGGGGACAAGCGATCGCCCCAGAAGGAATTTCATCGGCAGCCATTGAATCGTCAATCGCCTCACGCCCTGCTGTATTCAATTTTCCACTTCCTGCAATGCGCTTCACAGTCACTTTCACCCTACCGTTTTTGGTGAACTTCGCAGCATTACTAAGCAGATGTATCAAAACCTGGCGCACTTTTTTGAAATCTGCGTGCATTATGCCCACAGTTCGATCGCACTCAATCTCCAAAACATTGCCATTTTTCTCTACCAACGGTTTCGCGGCACTCGCAACATTGTCAATCAGGGATTCGATGTCAAACTCCTGGATTTCGAGTTTCATACTCCCCGCTTCAATTTTTGACAAATCAAGGATATCGTTAATCAAAGATAGCAGATGCGCGCCTGCTTTTTCAATCTTCTGCAAGTCGGGTACAAACTCATCAAATCCCGCATCCTGGGCATCTTCTGAAAGTAGTTGACTGTAGCCAATAATCGCATTTAAAGGCGTCCGCAATTCGTGGCTCATATTTGCTAAAAACTGGCTTTTAGCAGTGTTAGCTGCGACGGCGACTTCCTTAGCTTGTTCTAATTCTTTTGTATGTCCCGAAACCCGCTCGATTAGGTGATTGAGAGAGGCCGCCAGAGAGCCGATTTCGCCTTGTCCGGTGACGGGTGCTCGCAAGTCAAAATTAGACTCAGCAGCTACTTGTTCGGCCACCTGAGTGACGCTGATCATAGGTTGAGCGATCGCCCGACTCGTCCGGTAAGCCACCATTCCAGCTACCACTACCGACAGCAGCATACTAAAAATAATTATGGCTTTTTCCATGCCTTGGGCGTCTTCCATCACTTCACCGCCTTGGCCCTCTTGCTGCTGGGCAATATCGAGGATTTTGCTCAATTCCTCAAGGCTGCTGTTGAGCTGTTTTACACCTTCTCCGCTTTCGATTGCGAGCAATTTTCTAGCCGACTCTATCTCCCGAGGCGATAGTTGCGATTGCTGGATTTCCTGCAAAGTTGACTTGAGAGTATCGGCGTAGGATTCTAAATTTTTAGTGCAATCTTGCACTAAAAGCTTGAGAACTTCCGGTTTTGCTGCCAGCCAAGCGGGTTGGCTGTCGGCAAAATTTTCTATACGCAACCGCAGATTTTTTGCCTTAACAATACTCTTAACCAACTGCTCTTCTTGCTGTTTTAGCTTGAGCGAATTATCTACAAAAGAATCTAGCTGTGAACCCTGCAATTGGGCCGCCAGCGCTGCATCTTTAAAATTGCCTAGCAATTGCGCTTGTAGGTGAGCATCATTGAATTGCTTTAATCCTTGTCCTTGGTAATAATCGGCAATCACCAGTCCGCTCAGTGAACCCAAAAATCCGATTCCTATTGCCAGCAAATACCCGTAGCCAATTTTTTTATGGATAGGCAAACTGCCAATTTTAGATGGCAAACTTTGGCTGACTTTTAAGGATAAATTTTCGACAAAATCCTGGTTGGATTTTTTTTTGCTGACTGTTTCGACAGAAGCCACTTCTCCGGAAATAAAAACTGGCATCTGTTTACCTAAATTGGTATTATTTTGGTTAACCTTTCGCGTTTTCACGTTTTTATTCGACGGGTTAAATGGTTCTAAGTCTGAATTCAATTCCCCCTGGTTTTCACAAACTGCAACCGATAAACTTGCTTCATGTCCTGTTTTTTTTAGCAAGTTAATTTTTGACATATGCAACCCCTGTCTTCTGTTAAAATCTACCACGCTCTTAATTTCTCCAAACGGAAAAGCTTGTCTATTTGACCGTAGACATCTGCGAAAAAGCATCTGAAACTCTGGTCGAGTCAGAGGAGAAACTTAAATTCGGTTGATGTCTAAGAGATAATTAGGCTGTTGAGGACTGTTGCCAAATTACTTTTTCGACTCGTAAAAGTCTGCAGCAGGCAAAAAAAATAAAAACTTATCCCCGCAGTGAATTATCCCTGCGTGGAATGTTACAGGCAGAAAATTGTCTCTGACCTGTTTTGCCTGTGATTCGCCCAAAGCTGATATTGTCTGTTGACAATGCACCCGATTCCTTAGCTTTGGGCTTTGGCTGCCAGCAATGCGACGATTGCTTGACGGTTTTTGTTGAGCATCCGACAACTTCATAGCACAGAATGTCACAAATGCGGCAGCCGATCGAACTTTTGCACCCTGGCGATCGACTTTTGGCATTGTTGCCCCGCAAAGACAAGTCTGAGGTGAAGTGCCGTTAGTTGAGTATAACTGTAGGGCTCGCGAAAAGAAACCCGGTTTCTGCGAGTCAATCGATGGCGCGATTTTAGATTTTAGATTTTAGATTTTAGATTTTAGAATTGAAGCATTGACCCGACGGATAAATACGTTCGGCAAGTTTTATCGGATACAGGTTTTTTATTTCTGGACGGATGAATCCGGGGTTTGTATCCTGAATGGTTTCTGTCAATTTTTGGCGATTGCGAGTTCTGCAGTTACGGTAGTCAATTCGATCGCCAGTGCTAGCTTACCGTCTCTACCCAAAGCTTCATCGGCCAAGTGTACCATCCAGCGATTCGGCTTGGCTTGCGGTCTGGCTGCGAGCACCAACGCCCAAGCTTCCCGTTCTTTGCCACGACCCAACAGCGCAGCACACACAGTCAAAGCTGTGGCCGTTGAACGGCTGATCCCACTTTGGCAGCACATCAGCAAACTGCCTCCCTGCGACGACATTTTAAGGGCGAAATCAATAATTTTCAGTACATCCTCAAGGGTAGGCAAGATTTGATCGGGGTCATCAACGGGGGTGTCGAGGTCGTTAAACTCCAGGCACATTCGGTTTGGGATTTGATCAAAAGTTTTGGGTTCGGGGACGCCTGGGCTGCCGATCGAGATCAAGTATTTAATCTCGCGTCGCGCAGGGCGCTCAACAATGTATTCGCTGGCTTCTGCTTGCGAAGCGATCAGGATTTTTGGCAGTTTTTCACCCGACAAATCTGGGGAAACAGAGGGAGCAAAATCAACTGTTTCTGCCTCAGTGCTGACATCCGCCAAGTATTGGGCAGCCAGCGCACGAACGTCAGCAAATTCGGGATTTAAAGCTGTTTCCAGAGCAACAATAGCAGCCGTGGAGCCAATGTGACCGAGGGATTTAACAGCCTTTTGGCGCACTCCAGAATTTTCGTCCCCCAGCAGCCGCACCAAACCTGCCACAGCTTCCTCAGTCCCTATTTGCCCCAAAGCTGCAGCAACTCTCCACCGCACATAAGATTCGCTGTCGCCAATTGCGCTCGCCAGTCCCGCGACCACCATTTTTGGCAATTTCGCATCTCCCTCTGTATTGATGTTCCCAAGGGCAACCGCCGCCCTGCCGCGCACGAAAATATCTCGATCCCAGAGCGACCCGATTATGGCCACCATAGCCACCTCGCTGCTGATTTCCCCCAAGGCAGAAACTGCACTGCCGCGCACGTCTGAATCCTCATGGTTGAGGGCTTCCACCAGTCCCGCCACAGCCGTTTCCGTGCCGATTTGTCCCAAGGCCTCGGCGGCCCTCAAAGAAACTGCATAGGAGTCGGGATCATCGTGAAGCAATTCTACTAAGCCGGGTACTGCTTCAGAATCGCCGATTTTCCCCAAAGCCGCCGCCGCCCTAGCGCGGACGATGTGATTTTCGTCTCTGAGGGCATTCAGCAGGCCGGGAACTACCTCAGAGACGCCGATTTTCCCGCAGTTGACTGCTGCCCGCCAGCGCACTTCGGAGTCTGGGTGTTTGAGGGCTTTCAGCAGCGCGGGGACGGCTATTTTCGGGTTAATTTTGCCCAAGGCCCAAACAGCCCAGGCGCGCACTCTGGACTCTGGGTGTTTGACGGCTTTGAGCAGTGCTACGGCGGCTGGTTTCGAGTCAATTTCTCCTAAAGCCCAAGCGGCCCAAGCTTGGATTTGGGAATCTTTGGATGGGAGCGATCGGGCTAATTCAATTACTGCTGCTTCAGATCCGATTTTCCCGATCGCCCGAATCCCCTCCAGGCGCACTGCACTTTCTTTGTGGTTCAATGCAGCCACCAGTATCGGAATTGCCATATCCGAACTTGTGAGGGCCAGCAGTTGAATTTTGAGTAGGGGCGAAGTGGGGATTTTGTCGATTAATTTTATTGTGGCTATTTGAAATTCTGGCTTTACCGTTCCTGCTAGCTTTGAGCCGAGTTTTAAATTTACTTTTAGAGCTAATTTTACTGCCCGCAACGCCAGACTTTGCTGTTCTACTTGCGGCAATATAGTCGCCAAGGTGTGCATCCCTTGTTTTTGTTTCAAATATTTTTGATGGAATTGAGCATCGCTGAGTTCGGGTAGCTCTTGGATGAGGCTTGCTGCTGAGGTCACTGATTTATCCTAATATTTTGGCGAGCGGTTGAGATTGCTCTTTTAAACTGTCTGTATAAAAAAATATGGCGTCTACAAAATGCTACTTCAAAAAAAAAGCTTGCACCACTTCTAAAATATGTCTTATTCCACTGTTTTTGCAACTCCCCAATTATTAATTATCGGGTTTGTTTGGGCGATCGGCTTGACAATTAGTAGCGCTTGCTGCTTGGCATTGCTGTGCTATTAACGGGCATAGCTCTGCTATATCATTTTATACTCACATCTTGCACCATTGTCAGCAACAGGCAAGATGCCTGTTCCACAAGAAATTTCACTCTTTGTGGAACAGGCATCTTGCCTGTTCATAAAAGCTTATTGAGAATGGTGCCACATCTTATTTTATACCAACTTGGTTTTAAATAGCGATCTGCTCGGTTGAACCCAGCCAACCGCCAACTGCTTGATTCCGGGACAATCTCTCAACGAGCATAGGGCCCTTTTTTCAAAACCTTAGCCAAAGCGTTATCGTTATCTCGCAAACCTTCGTAAAAAAACATCACTTCTCCTTGAATGCCACAAGAGCGGTTGTAAGCAATTACTTGCAACAACAGTTCGGGAGTTATGCTATATTTGCTGCCTCGATTCGTCAACAAAATACCGGGCGACACGCACTTTACTTGCTGCCCGCTAAGCTGTCCCGAAATCATTTTATCGACCAATTGTTTGTAAGCATTAAAATCGCGGCGATAAAACTGCGGGTGAAACATATCCACCAAATTTTTGTCAACCCAAGCTTTAGAATCTTGCAAATATTCCACCAGTCCCCAGTCATAAGGACTCGGTGACATCGATAGCAACAAATCAGGATTAATCGCTTTCACTTCTCGGTATAAACGAGCCACAAACTCAGTAATAATATCAGCACGCCACTGCAGCCAATGTTGCTCTTTACAATCCGATGGTGCTGCTTTACCACACTCTTCTCGATAGCGTTTAACGGTTTTTTCGTCGTAACCGCCTTCTACCGGAAACGCAATGCGATCGTCTCCTTGAACCCCGTCTACCGGATAATTCTTAGCAACTTCCAACATCAACCCCAGCACAAAGTCTTGCACTTCCGGGTCAAGAGTATTCATCCAGTCAAAGTTATTTTTCTTAAGTAAATTGCCGCTGGCATCACGGGCGCTCCACTCAGGTTTTTTCGCCAGCAAATGACCGCCGTTGAGATTGTAAGAACTCACAAAGCCGTATTCAAACCAAGGAATCACTTTTAAACCAACTCTCTTGGCCTCAACAATTAATTCTGCCAAGGGGTCGCGACCGCGATACCGCACGTCAATTTCCGCCCCAAATTGTTCGCACATAATTTGAGAAGGATAAGCCGTAAAACCCCCGTTCCAAACTACAGGAAAAACTGTATTAAATCCCGTATCGGCGAGAAAGTCCATTGCGTCAGCAATTCGCTGTTTTGAGGTGAGAACTTTGCAGTCTGTGCTGGGTATCCAAACGCCGCGAATTCCACCAGGATTGTCAGCCGCTAACGAACTTGGCAGCCCTGATGGATTTGGTGCAGAAAATCCAGTCGCCAACCGCTGTTGGAACGAAGAGACCAAACTGCGAATTGCAGATTGGAAAGGTGTGAAAAATCGCATTTATTTATTCTTTTTTTGTTGTAAGGTGCGGAGTACGCACGCTACGTTATTAATTTGTAGAACCCGATATTATTTATGGATAAGGTGCGCCGAAGCACCGCCTATATT
This sequence comes from Microcoleus sp. B4-C2, assembly GCF_036705265.1. Taxonomy (NCBI): domain Bacteria; kingdom Bacillati; phylum Cyanobacteriota; class Cyanophyceae; order Oscillatoriales; family Microcoleaceae; genus Microcoleus; species Microcoleus sp. B4-C2. The sequence continues at coordinate 119,996 of NZ_JAUBUB010000001.1, read as the reverse complement.
ATTTTTGAATAAGGCGCGGAGTACGCACCCTATATTGATTGGTAGCACCCAATATTATTTATGGATAAGGGGCGCCGTACACGCCCCAAAATTGTACTATCCAGCGACAGCAGACAACTGCTGGCTCAAAGCTTCTTTCAAAAGTTCTGCCTTATCAGTTTGTTCCCAAGGCAAATCTAAATCAGTGCGTCCGAAGTGACCGTAAGCCGCCACATCTTGATAGAAACGGCCGCCTCTTTCAGCAGGCAAATTCTGCAAGTTAAATGCCTGAATGATTCCCGCAGGACGCAGTTCAAAATGCTGCTTCACAACTTCCAAAAGGCGATCGTCATCAACTTTCCCAGTGCCAAAAGTTTCGATCATCATGCTAACAGGCCGCGCAACGCCGATCGCATAACTCAACTGCACTTCGCACTTTTGGGCCAAACCAGCAGCTACGATATTTTTAGCAACGTAGCGACAAGCATAAGCTGCGCTGCGGTCTACCTTGGTGGGGTCTTTCCCAGAAAAAGCGCCGCCGCCGTGGCGGGAATAGCCACCGTAGGTATCCACAATAATTTTGCGGCCCGTCAAACCCGAATCTCCTTGAGGCCCGCCGACGACAAATTTGCCGGTGGGGTTGACAAGGAAGCGAGTTTCTGCATCCGGCTGCACGCTAATATCGGCAAACACGGGTTCGACAACAGCAGTCCAAAGGTCTTCTTTGATCTTGGCTTGAACTGCGGCCGTTTCTGTGATGTCGCCGATCGTTTCGGTGTGCTGGGTAGAAATTAAAATCGTATCTATGCCAACGGGTTTGCCGTCCTCATAGACTACTGTAACTTGGCTTTTGCCGTCGGGACGCAGGTAAGATAACTGACCGGTTTTGCGGACTGCTGCCAGTTGACGGCAAATCCGGTGGGCTAAACTAATCGGCAGAGGCATCAATTCCGGCGTTTCGTTGCAAGCAAAGCCGAACATCAAGCCTTGGTCGCCGGCTCCAATGGCGTCTAATTCCTCTTCACTCGATTGTTCCCGGCTTTCGTGGGCTGTATTCACCCCTTGAGCAATATCGGGAGACTGAGAATCAAGAGCCACCAACACTGAGCAACTATTAGCCGAAAAGCCGTTGTCAGCGTGGATGTAGCCAATATCGGCTATTTTTTTCCGGGCTAATTCTATGTAATTTACCTGAGCTTTAGTGGTAATTTCGCCCGTCAGCAGCATTAAGCCGGTGTTGACGACAACTTCTGCTGCGACGCGGCTTTTGGGGTCTTCGGTCAGTAAGGCATCTAAAATCGTATCGGAAATTTGATCGCAGATTTTATCGGGATGCCCTTCAGTGACCGATTCAGAGGTAAACAGGTAGCGGCGTGACAATGATTATTTCTCCTTAGATAGGGGCTCTTCCTGCGCGACCTCGACGACCAACGAGTTATTTTTCAGGTAAAGGCCAAGAAAGATCGCGTCTGGGCTACCGTCGAATTTTTGTCGGTCTGCAGAGCCGTGTTGAAGCAGGGTTTGAGATTGGGTAAAGTGACACTACTATAGCAAAGTCAGTTCCGGGAAGTCCCTAAAAACTTAGATTTTTTAGGATTGTCGATCGATCTTGGACACCGCTCGTCTCCCCCCTAACCTGACAAAGGTTGATGCACAGTAAGATACAGTCAGGGTATCGCCTTGCGGAACGACTATGGCAGGACTCCAAAAATTACCAAACTTGATCCAAACAGTTGCAGACCTAGAATTTCCCGGCGGCCCCATACCGCTTGACTCTCGATTTTATATCGATCGCTCAGGGGCCGAAGCCCTGGCCTGTGCAGAAATTAGCAAACCCGGAGGCCTTGTTCGTATTAAAGCTCCCAAAAAAATGGGCAAAAGTTCGCTGATGCTGCGGATAGTTCACGCGACAGTCGATCGTGCTGTGGTAACAATTAGTTGGGGAATTGCCAGCGTTGTTCCGGGGCCGGAAAATGATGCAGCAACGCTGGTACTGGCGGCTGATGAGGCTCTTTATGACTCGAAAAGGCACGGGCGCGATCGGCTCACTATGAGTACGCTTTTAAATTTTCGATTTGCTGCTGTTAATTAGCTAGTTCCGGGGGAATATAATTCGTTTCTACACATAACCTGTTGTGCATTTAATTTGTATGTTGAGGGCGGGTTCTCCTGCCCAACCCCTACTCCCCACAAAAGAAAAAATTTATTTTACTATGCAACTTAAATGCGGATTAGCTTACAAAGTCCGCCCGCGCGGACTCTGAAGAAAAGGATAGTTAAGAACTGGATTTGATGTTAATAACGGGGGACGGTTCGATCGACTACCATTGAATAAGCATCGATACCGCCAACGATATTTTTAACGTTAGTAAATCCTCGATCGGTCAACCACTGGCACATTTGAGCCGATCGCACTCCGTGATGGCACAGAACTAGGGTTTCTGTGTCGCGATCGAGTCTAGCGTCAATTTCACCAGACCATTCGGCAAACTCGCTCAGCGGAAAAGCTACAAATCCCGGCAGCGCGGCGAGTTCAATTTCGTAAGGTTCCCGCACGTCTACAAGCTGCAATTTCTCAGCATTGGTGTCTGCTAATTGGCGGCCTAATTCTTCGACTGTAATTTGAGCAAAAATTTCTGACATTTGATTAGGAAAAATTAGTCATTAGTCATTAGTCATTAGTCATCAGTCAACAGTCAACAGTCAACTGTTAACTGTTAACTGTGATTAATTGAGGGGCGAAGGCGGTGAAATTAGCTCCACAGGAGGGGTAGGTGCAGGACGCCCGTCCAACTGGCTCACGCTGTCCCTGGGGTCAAGACAAGTGGTGATTAACCGGTCAGTGGGAAAGTCGAGCCTGCCGCTCAAACCGACTACGCATTCAGAAAACTGTTGTGGCAATAAACTGCGGCGGCATCCATCGAGCACTACCAGGGGATCTGCAGGTTGAGTTCGACTTTTGCCGTTAATATTCACTACGCAAGTAGCCAATTCTTGGGGACGCCTCACCCGCCGACAGCTAGAGAGCGCTTCGACACCAGAAATCTTGGTTTTGCGATTGATTTGGAGGGCGCATTTAGATATGTCACGGGGGCGGAGGGCGTCAGCACAAGCGGCGGCGGCTGCCTCTGCCCCCACTCCGGCTTCGATTAGTTCCAGGGCGCAGACGCGATAGGGATTCCTATTGCGAGGGATTCTAATAGTGATGGCTGATGCTGGTGAAATTGGCAGTGCTGTTGCCAACAAACCGAGTGCTGCTAGCTGCGTGCCGAGAGCTAATATCCAGCGCGCGGTAGGGTTTGAGCCTGTCGGTGCTGGCTTGGGGGAAGAAGTGCGGGAAAAATTGCGGTTGTGCATGGCAGATCGAGTAGTGAGTTTTTTTGGCTGATTGGGGCGATCGAGCGATCGGCTTTTCCTTCAGAATTTACCGCACATTATGGATCGCCCTCCGGTCGATCGTTTTTTTATCGATCTTTATTTGAATTTTGACCGTTACCAACATATAATATAGAGTCTGCATAAAATTGCATACAGATATTAGAGAGGAAAATAAATGTCTCGATATCGAGGCCCCCGATTGAGAATCGTCCGTCGCCTGAAAGAGTTGCCGGGTCTAACCCGCAAAACCCCCAGACGAGATTATCCGCCTGGACAGCACGGTCAAAACCGCAAAAAGCTCTCTGAGTATGCGGTTCGTTTGCAAGAAAAGCAAAAACTCCGTTTCAATTACGGTGTGACGGAACGCCAACTGCTCCGTTACGTCCGCAAAGCCCGCCGTGTCACGGGCTCCACAGGTCAAGTGTTACTGCAATTTTTGGAAATGCGCTTGGACAATACTGTGTTTCGGATGGGAATGGCTCCAACCATTCCGTCCGCTAGACAATTGGTAAATCACGGTCACATAACTGTCAATGACCGTGAAGTCAATATCGCCAGCTATCAGTGCAAGCCTGGTGATGTGGTTGCTGTGAAAAATAGAGAGCGCTCTCGCACAATGGTAGAAGCTAATCTCAAAGACCCAGGCTTGGCTCACTTGCCGAATCACTTGGAATTTGATAAGCAAAAACTGGTTGGCAAAGTTAATGGCGTTATCGAACGCGAGTGGATTGCTCTACAAATTAACGAACTGCTAGTGGTGGAATACTACTCACGGCAAGCTTAATTTATTAGTCATCAGTCGTTGGTCATTAGTCATCAGTTGGTTGCTAGCAGAATAATTAATAATTGGGTACGAACCCAGTTATTGATTAATTGCTACTGAATAATGAGGACTAAGGACTGAGGACTAAGAATTCATAATTTTCAAAAATCCCACCCCCTAAAAAGGGATGGGATTTTTTGAAGGTTTCGCTTGTTAACTTCTTTGAGTTGCCATTTGCTCAGACGAGACTTGGTGGATGGCATTAAATGATGTCCCAGCCTCAAATTATTCCCTTAAAAAGTTTCTTCTCCGGTTGGTTCTTGGTGGACAAGACCTCGCTTTTGAAGGCGATAATTCGCTACAACGGGGTAAACAACACCGCGTATCCGATTGATCGCACCTACAGGACGATGAACTGCTAAGCCGTTCCAGGGAGAATATCTCAGGTTTTCGTTGAAATCCGATTGTTTTTCATAATCAATAATCTGATGCTTGACGGTGAGACGACCTACAATCATTTTTGGAGTTGGTTTGCGTCAATTATCTCGCAGTTTATTTGGGATTTTCAGGAGTTGGCGATCCTGGATTTATAAACATTAGGAAGCCTCGAAAAATATCAGTATAGCTGATTATTCCATCGAAGGTAAATTTACCACTATCAGAGTCTTTTGTGCAAACTACAAGAGCAGTAGGTCTATCCTTAGAATTATCGGGAACAAATGTTTCGATCACTTTAGAGGTAACAGTCCTAGGACTTACGGTATTTCTCTCATTTACCCGAAGCATAATATGTTTCAACGGCAATTCTGAGTATCGATCAAAAGTTATATCGTGTAAGAAAGTATTAACCATTATATCATCAACTATTCCGGTCACAAATCTACCATCTGGTGTTGTGATAGGAATATGAGTGAAGGGATTTTCATTCAACGTACTTCGGGCTTGCAACAAATCGTCATCCTCAGTTAATACAGTAAGATCCTCTCTTTTCTTAAATAGGCTATTTTGATCTATAGTTGCCCTTAAGAACTGTGTATGATTTGGATCGTTGATTTTACGCAATACATCGGTGTAGGATATTGTTCCTACGATAAGCTTATTGTCTCCATATACACATAGAGTCCGATATCGTCGAGTAAAATTTTGTCCTTCAGGTCTTACAGGATTCATTAAAGCCTCAAAAACATCTCCAACTCTACTATTTCTTAGAGAAAGAGTCTTGACAGGTATCGTCATAAGTTGTGCAAAATCTGGAATTTGATCGAGACGTTTTGCATGAATTTCTTTAGTGAATTTTTGCACTTCCGATTTTTGTTGAGGTGTCAGAGGAAATTCTGGCGGATATAGTTCATTGGGAGGGGTTAAAATTTTTGCTAGGTCTGTCTTGCTAATAACAGTTTTTAGCTCCCCTCTTGGTTCATCACTTTTAGGATCAATAGGCTCAATAATGGGAACGTGCCTGATCTTCCGTATGTCCATCATAGCATCTAACTTGGCCACTTTATCAGTTGGCTTTAACCACCATAATGGTCTATTCTCTTGGAATTCAGGGAACCCCTGATTAAAAAGTGATCCTGGGTTATTAATAGACATGGGTAAAATCCTCCATTGTTATTTAATTTTGACGGTAAACTTGTAAGCGAAGTTGTAAGATATCAATCGGCGTTACTACCATTTTCGGGTAAGTTTTGCCGTCTAATTGCTCTATAATAACTACTTCCTTAAATCCCAAATGTAAGTAAGCATTAATACACTCTTGCAAGGTTTGACTTTTCTCAACCAAACATAGTTTAGTTACAGGTTTCATTATTTCCGATAAAGATATACCCATTAAACTAAAATACATGGGATGAGTCAGTGTTGTCACCTGCTTTTTATCAACCATTCCTAGCAAATTGCCATCGCGATCGCAGATAGTTATATGCTCTATCGGCAAATATTTCATCGCAAATCGAGCTTGAGCTAGGGTATCTGATGGTAGTAGAGTATATGGTTGTTCCATACTACCTACTTCCGATAACGCTAAAAAGCGTTCGGCTTTCAATTGACAAAATTTTTGATTAGATTTAATGTGACTTAAGATGCTTTCGGGAGAAGCTACGCCATAAACTGTTTCGTCCTCATTGATAATCATTACTCACAAGTTAAGCTAAAAGCACTATTGTCAATGAGTAATTTTACTCATTTTTTACCTGTTGCTCCAATTAAAATATGACTCCATTTGTTCCTTTATTATTAAAAAAAAATTGTTCTGGACTTCTTTGAGTTCCAGGGAAAGGAGAAATAATGAGCCTGACATGAGGTTTTCGTCGTCGCTTAACAATCCCTAAATCTTGATTTTTATCGTCGGCAAAATACTTAACTAGGTCAGAAGCTATTCCTTTTTGATAGGCCACAGAAAAATGATACATCCCCCGATAAATCATTTCTAATGAAACACGTTCAATTGGCACTCCTAATTCATCTGCAACCGCATCTCCTAAATCTACTAAAATCGCATAAAATAGCCAAGTACCCCAGATTTGTAGCTTGATTCCGTTTAACGAACCTGTCCATAAATAGCTGAGATTTAGTAATCTTTTTACTAGGCAAAATGCCTCTTCAATTCGCCAGCGTCTTTGATATAAATCTGCTACTACATAGGGGGGTAATATTTCGGGTTCTTGGACACTTGTTAGATAAGAACGCCAGGATTTTTTCGAGCGAATTTGTACTAATCTTATAGTCAACGCTGGTGTTTTTTTTGTCCCTGCACCTATCCTAATTATCTGGTCTTTGACATCATAAGTATTGGTTAATACCCGCTCGACTTGATAAGATGCACCTTTCTTAATCCGAGTAATAAATCCAATTTCTTGCTCGATTAATTTTGACCAAAAAGCGAAGTGATAGAAGCCTCTATCTAATAACAGCAAGGTTTTTGGCTTAACTGTTTTTAGTAAGTCTTCCTCCCAATTAGTATCTGCTTGTTTCGGGTTTGTCCAAAACCAAATTTCTTCGGGAAGATGAGTTACTAGGTCTATTATTACTCCCATTTTCCCGGATAATTGACCAATTGGAACATCTGATAAACTTTCGAGTTTACGAAATAATGCTTCTAAGGTTGAGCCGTCAGCTATCCAGATATTTTCAAAGTTTTTTAAGGCAAATTGTACACTATCTGGTAATGGTCTCGATTTTCTAGTCAACCATTCCCGACGAAAATGAGGCAGTAATTCTTTAAATACTTTTTCAAATAAAACTGCGGGAAAAGTTAAAAATCTTTGTGATAATGCTTGTTGACTAATTTCAGACGGCTCACACCATAAAAATCCTTCTCTATTTAATAATCTAGTTAATTCTGTTACTCCTGCTACATTTCGCCATAATAAACTTAATATTGCTGCCATCATTAATGGTAGTGTTAGAATTCTATCTCTTAAATTTAGTTGGCGATAAAAAGTTTTTTGGGCAGCCATTGCTGGAATTAATAAATCTTCCAGGTGATTCGCAATCGCTTCATTTTCTACTTGGGGACTATTTTTTTTCTTTGCATGATCTCGGTTGATTCGTTTTTTGCTATTCATAACTGGTTTAATTATGGCTCAACTGCTTGTCCGGTAAAGGTTTCATCCTATTTTACCTTTTTTTGTCTACCCCCTTGACAATTTGCACTTTTTCTTAACTTGTCACAAATGATTGATAATAGGTAAAACTCTGATTGCTGAAGTTGATTTATAAGATTCCACTAATTTATCGATCGCATAAATTAGCCTCTGATTTTTAGAAGTATAAGGCTTGATTTTTTCTAGTTTAAACACCTCGATTATCGGCTTTTTTAAACTATTAACTAATTCCTCATTTAATTGTTTGCGGATTTTAGAGATTTTAATTCTAAACTTAACAGGTACATCTAAAACTGGCGGTGGTAGCGATCGTAAAATTGATAAGTCAGTTAGGATACCCGCCATTTTTTTATCCTCATCTACAATAACAATTTCACTCGCATTTTGCACAGTAACTAAAGCTAATGCTTCTGCTACTGTATCTGTATCTTTCAAGATACAAAAGTCATTGGTTATAACTTTTGTGTCTTCTATACTAACTGCATCGCTATTTTCCATAAATTTTCAACGATTACATATAAGTTACTGATTGAGATAATTTTTGAATCGCTTTCCAGTCATCACTATTTGTGATTTTACCATCATTATAGTAGGTAACTATAAAGTCTATTAAATTTCGATTTTCTAAGAATTGTGCAAATATTGGATTTTTGTTCGTAGACTTGATTAAATTATCTATGCTATCATCTGTTCCACCTTCATGTTGCCAAGCAGTGTATATTTGATCCATAAGTTGATGATTGTTAGCTAAACGATCGTAAAACTCAGGAAAATTTAACAGGAGTAAAATTATTTTGCAAAATTTATACTTGTCATCAGTATTCCAGTCTATTTTTTTCTTTTCAAGAATGCTTCGATCGTCGGTTAATCGGGGTTGTGCCAGCTTATCAGCAAGGGTAGAGTTGTGTTTTTTGACAATCTATTGAATCATATAAAAAGCCGTAATAAATTGCTGCATTTTACGGATATTTGAATTAGTCGCTTTAGAAATCATCCCCCATATTTTTTCATCATTACTATACTGGGCAGTTAAAGAACCTTGAAGCAGTCTATCTTTAACTTCATCTCGATTTTTATCAGATAGAAAAAAGTTAAGATTGATGATTTTTTCTATATATTCCCTACCAGTAATACCAAGCTCTTTAGGATATCTTTGTCCCACTGCCTGCTCAATAATTCTTTTATCAATTCCAATGACAAAAATACAGTTAGACTGATCTAAATGCAATTTCAAGCATTCTAGGACAAATAAAGCATTTTCTGGTAAGCAACGATCCAAATCATCAATAAATATCATCAATCGGCCATTGTTACCCACATAACTTTCTACTGCTTTTCCAAAGACATCTTCAAATTCATTGATAAATTGATAAGGATTAATGAGGTGAGGGTTTTCACCAGGATTAACTAACATTGCAAGTTGTTTAGCTATGGCTTCGGTATTAATAAAACCTGCTGTTGCACCATTAACATATCCTGTCGCTAAAACACCAGCTAATTTAAAAGCGCAAACTGAATAAGTTAAAGCGGCTTTTGTAATAGTTTGACGCTCTTTTGGAGAGATACTTTCATCTGCACATATTTGACTAAGAATTGTCTGGATAAGAGCATTCTTAATATCCAGTTTATCGTCATATTTCCAAGCATTAAACCAAACCGTTTTATATCTTTTTGCAGGAGTTGCTAATTGTTCAAAATCCCGTTTCATCTGTGCCATGAGGCTAGTTTTGCCGCTCCCCCAAGAACCAAAAATACCAATGGTAAAAGCGCCTTCTTTATGATGTGAATTTTGATTTTGTCGGTCAGGTGGTTGTGTGGCATCAATCGCCATATTACACAGTAATTCTGCGTAAATATCATAATTAAGCTCACTGCTACTTCCTGGGCCGCCGCGAATGATATTTCTATCGGCTTGAGTAAAAGGCATAATTTGTTTCCTCCTTGATTTATCAATTAAGACTTAGTGGACTTTTTTACTTCTGACAAAACTTCTTGAATTGCTGAGCTAACTGCCTCTTTAGACATAAACCCGTTGATGGTTTCTAGCAATAACCACTCACTATATAAGTTGATTAAAGGTGCCGTTTCTTCTTGAAAAATTTGGATGCGTCGCCGAATAACTTCTGGAGTATCATCTGTACGATTTTCCTTGATGGCTCTCTTTCTCAGTCGCTGAACTAAAACTGAGTCTGGTACATCAAAATTGATAACACAATCACAACTTGGCTGATCTAAATCCCTTAATAATTTGTCTAAAGCTCCAACTTGAGCGACGTTCCGAGGAAATCCGTCTAATATCCAACCTGGTGTTGCTTCTTTTTTTGTCAATTGTTCTTTTACAATATCTAGCACAATGCTATCAGGGACTAATGCCCCTTTATCTATATAAAATTGTGCTTTTTGACCTATTTTAGTTTCGTTTTTTCGCTCATGTCGCAGTAGTTCGCCGGTTGAAATGTGATGAATCCCGAAGTCCTTGGCTACGATCGCAGCTTGAGTGCCTTTGCCTGCGCCATTCGGACCTAAAAATATAATTCGCATACTTTTTATGATTCAACTGTTGGATAAGCTAGGATTGTTCTGTTGATAACGAACTTAAAGCTAACAAAGACTACCAAATTACGCTATTATTACATTAGCCTTTTCCAGAATACTCGAAACGGCCACAAAAAAATATGACCGCAAGCGTTCTATAAAAGACCAATGTATGTAATATCACTGTTATATCTACCTTAAAACAAAAAAAAATAATCCGCAACTATTAAACATTATCAATTTATGCTACCATTACGTTAGCAATTTCCACCAAGACGAAAAATGGTTACACGAAAACCTACTAGAAAGGATCTATTTGCCGAAGCAGCCCAAACTTGGGACTTGAATCGCATCTATGAACTATTTACCGAAGCTAAACGTCGCATTTTCCCCAACGCCCGCCAAGGGCTCACTGATACAGAAAAATTATATTTGCGTGGTCTTTTGTGCAATTTCAGCCCTAGTGATATTGCGCGTCAATTGTCGAAAAGTGCTAGGGGGGCTGAGTTTTATATGTGCAAAACTCTCTATCAATATTTTAAGGGTATTCCTGAAACTCCTAGTGATGATGTTGGCAATTGGCGCAATGTTCATCAATGGTTGGATAAAGCTGGTTATAAAATAGATTTATCCGGTGATTCAACTGTCGGTAGGTCTTTACCGAAAGACGCTAAAATACATATAACTGATATGATTTTTTTTAATGATAGTGAAAATAATAATGCAACAATTTCTATAGATATCAATATTAAGTTATCGTTTCCTTCAGATGTGACAAATCAAGGTGAGGATAAAATAGCAAATGATTAAAGATAAATTTAGGAAAACAACGTGAAACAGGCTACATTTAAAGGGTTTGGGAATCGCCCGATGATAATCGATCCAAACTCTTACAGAAGGACATGATATTACTACACAGAAACCCGGTAACTTCTGCGAAACCGGGTTTCTAGGCTGTACTAAAATGTTTCTTCTCCGGTTGGTTCTTGGTGGACAAGACCTCGCTTTTGAAGGCGATAATTCGCTACAACCGGGTAAACAACACCGCGTATCCGATTGATCGCACCTACGGGACGATGAACTGCTAAGCCGTTCCAAGGAGAATATCTCAGGTTTTCGTTGAAATCAGATTGTTTGTCATAATCAATAATCTGATGCTTGACGGTGAGACGACCTACTCTCAAGAAGGGTGATTCTTTTTCCTTCCAGACATTGATGCCATCGTCGATCGGCATTTTTAAGCTGGTTTGGAACTGAATGCCAAAATCCCACCAATATTGAGCATCAGGTTTCGCCAAGGCTTGAATTAGATCGTCCCGGTAATAATTGTCTGGCTTATTGGGATCTAAACCCAAGGCTTTAGCGCGATCGACAAAAGGAATCTTAGGAATTCCCGGTCGAGATTGTTCTGGAATTATCTCGTGCGGTGGTTTGCATGAAACCGGAGTAAACCCATACTTAATTACCGCAGGATATTCGACAGGAACTACACCAGGCTGGGAGGGATCGAAATCGGGATTTAGACCCAAAGCAGAGGGTGAACCGCTCCAATATTTTGCTGTTAGCAAACTCTTCGGAGTCCGGCTACCCGTAAGCGTTGACACAGCTAAAAAGTGTCTGGGATGTCGTATTAGCCACTTTTTCAATGTCTCTGGTGATTCAACCAGAGCCGAAAAAAAGCCGTAGTAGTCTTTGATGGTTTGGCTCACAAATAGCTCTGAATTGTGAACAATGATGTCCTGGGTTTTTGACTCGTGGCTTTGCGCCAGTCGTTCCCCTTCCACCCCCATCACTTTCAGTGATATTGAGCGCGAATCTTTTTGGTAATCAGGGTATACTTTGGTAGCTCCGTTAGCAAATCGCAACCAAACAGGATATTCTTTGGGTTTTGCTAGCAAACCTTGCTTAAGGGAAATAGCATTGAGTCGCGAAGAACTTAATGAAGCGCGTTTGCCCAATTCCTGTTTAATCGCTTCCTCATCAAAGTCAAAAATTTCCAGAGTTCCTTTAACGCAGGCATGAGCTTTGGCGTGAGTATCTCGCAGCGCCCGATCCTTATCCCCGTAAAGATTATCCATCCGAAGCTTGGCCTGCTCAACCAAAAGATCGTAGTATTTGCGTTCGTCTTGTTCGGGATATTCGGTAAATAACTTCTTGCTCATAAATAACCTTCGGTTAATCGCTAAAAAAGGTTCTACACAAACCGTTGCATCTGTTAAATAGTATAACGGCTGGTGCAATTGCTCCCGAATTGCCGTAGCCGATCGCTTGTGAAAAGAGCGCCTTTTTCTTCCTCATTTTTGAGGGCGCAGGTGTGTTTGCGCCCCCCACTACCTTGAGTCTTAGTTGTCAGCTACAACTTAAAGCTCGAAGGAGACTTTGTACTTAGGATCGCTTGGAGGAACATTACGATTCACTAAATCAGAGACTGTTTTGGTATTTTGGATAATTTCCCAACCAACCTCAGAAAAAGTTTCCTTATTGAAGACTTTAGGCGATAACAAAGGATTAGTTAAAGCTTGGGAGAAAGCATCAATGCCAATTATCCGTGCTACTAAAGGCGGAATTGCTGAATTTTCTCGGACATCTTCAGCGTACAATCCGACAAATAATTCAATCTTATCAACATGACCGTACAACTCTTTTAATTTCTGTTGAGCGTATTCGTCACCCGTAATTTGATTGAAATCAGTCACCTTGGGATAACCACACATTTCGCGGTAATCGTTATAACTGGCTAACTGCGCCTGCCGTCCGAGTTTAACAGATGCTAGTTCGGTAGCATCAATAAATGTATAGGGTGTTCCTGCGATCTTAAAATCAGGTGTGTTAAACAAACCAATTCTAGTGCCTGGTTGGGAACAAGTTTCTTCCATCAATGCACCCAACCCTTTATCGATTAACATCTGATTATTCCAGAGGGAATCGTACATAGATTTTTCTTTGCCGTCATAGGTAAAGGTTTCAGGAACCGCACTATGCCAGCGATAGACAAAACTAAACTCAATCGCCATCCAATTTTCTCGATACCAACTTTCGTTGGTAAAAGCTTCTGGATCGGCAAAGAACCTAAAATTATAGGGCGTAATGTGGAAAATGTACTCTTCCATAATGATATTGAGAACAATCACCATGAGAATATTTCTCGCGGTTTGGAAGAGCCTCTCATCGTCCCATTCTGGATAGCTTTTGGACAAAACATCACAAATTCGATTATGCTCCCTGATACATAAAGTGTTGAGCATGACATAGCCAACTTGGACGTTTGCCCGTTCAACTCCCATTGCAAATAGCTTGCTTTTCTTTTCGGGGGGTTGTCTTTTCTCATCATTAAGGGGTGCATGAAGACCTTCAAATTGAGGATCGATAATACCCTGCTCAGGATCGGCATAATAAAAGAGTGGATACTCTTCTTCTACGCCATCTTTGCGCTTGAGTTTTTGGGTTTTAAATTTACCGTCTTTGAAAGCTCTGAGCATATTTGTTTGTTTGCGGGTCAACCCGTAAACATTACACATATCAATCTGATGGTTGGAGGTATTTTTGAAGCGGTTTTCCTGATCGATCCGGAGAAAACTATCTGTAAACCACTGCACCCAATAGGGAAAGAGCAGAGTCGATTTTTCCGAATAAATGGTTTTTCCGTCTCTTTTTTGGAATAATGTCTTTACTTTGTCGAGTGGTGGTAAATTCCCTTCTTTGTTGAATTCTGGGTCTGGAGGTAAATGTCGCCCAGTATAAGTCTTGTCTGTAAGTGAATCCCAAGAGATGTAGGTATCAGTTTTCTTGGGATTATCTGTCCCTGGAATTTTGGGATCTAAGCCCATTAAGCTATAGGGAAGCGGGCGAGTCGGAAGTTTGTAAATGATGCTATTGAGAAAAAATTTGTTTAGTTTACGTTTCAGAGGCTCGTAACTTTGAACTAAGTCCCAAATTGGTTTGAAATGAGTCAACGTATATGCCAAAGCTTTGTTGCTGAATCCATCTCTAGATGTATCTCTTGTCATGATTGCTTTTCCTTTCGATTGTTGTAGATTAGATCGTCTTCTTATGTTCGCTTCTGAGAGATTGATAAAGTTCGATCATTTTTCTATATTTTCAATTACTTTGGAGAAAATTTTTTGCAAATTCTTAGGCCGATAGTCTTGGCGTTTTTTCAATCGCTCGATCGCGCTTTCATGAATATCCTCAAGGGTCTCCCCCACCTCGCGCCACTTGATTCCTGCCAATTTGAAGAACCCAGGATTGTTTTGAAATGGAGCCTTATAATCAGGCTGGATATCCTTAATGGCATCTGGGTGGAATTCAAGCTTCAATTCAAAGTCACTGATTTGATCCAACATCCACTTCAAGACAGCATCTGATAACCCGCGGTATTCTGGCGTACCACCGCCGATGCAGCCATGCTCGCCTGGAAACCAAACTTGACGAAGCTTCTGGTTCGGGGCATCAGGATTTTTCTTCATCAGGGTAACATCAAAGATTTCGCGAATTTCGTCGATCGCAACGGCGTGCAACGCATTCTCAATATCCTTATTTAAAGTGGTGTCGTGGAATTTGTACCTTGTTTTGATCTGTCCCTCAAACTTCTTCAAGGCGGGTACAAGAGGAATACCAAGGGCTCCAACGGTGTCGAAACAACCAAGCAAGGTAATCGGGACGCGATCGCCCTTATCTTTGCCGAATTTTTCGCGGAAACTCTTTGCTTCCGAATGCTTTGGTGAAATCTCTCGCTTACGGTAAAGCTCGTAAGCTTGTGATGCCATGGTAACGTTACGGCGGGATAGGAGACCGGAGCAATAGATCATCCCCGCTAGACTCCTGACTGTGTAAGCACCGCGACTGAACCCGAATAGATAGATTTCGTCACCCTGATCGTAGTTGAAAGAAAGAAAACGATAGGCATCTTGTATATTTTTATCGATTCCCAGCCCAGTGACTCCGCCCACAATCTTGTTACTGTCTACTCCAATTCCCTCGTCATAAAACACAATCTGCGGAACCCCATCACTGGCTGTCCGTTTCACGGCTTGGGCAAGCCTAACCACATTAGTTGGGCAATGAGTATCTAGTTTGTTCCAAGTTCCATCACAGCAAACTATCAGACGTTTCCCTGGTTTCGTCATTTTTATATTCTCTCTTTGAATTTGAAATTGGAGAGCGAGCTGTCTTTGGTAATCGGTTACAAGAGAATTGCCAATTCCGGTGTTTCTATCGCCTGACAGCGATCGCTGATTATTGATTGCTGGAAATCGATATTTTGCTGGCAATCTTTAGCTTTTTCGATTCTCAGGATAGTAGTCTCAAAACACCATCAAGTCTAGTTGGCTGTATTAAAATGTTAATTTTATTTATATTTGTTAACTAAAAAATTCAGAGCGTGAAATAGATAGGTTGGGTTCTGGGAAAATCCTCAATTCTCCTAAAACGTAAAAAATTCAGAGCGTGAAATAGTAGGATGGGTTCTGGGAAAATCCTCAATTCTCCTAACAGAAGTAGCGATCCGACGCCCTAGCTAACACACCTTTAAACACATTTACGCTCTGCCTTGTCAGCTTGTCAAACAGCTATATCTGATCGATTTGTCCGTTGGCTGCAAGATAATAGTGAGGTATTGGCTACAGAGGTATCAGGTTGGATGCTCTGTTGAGGTTAAAATTTGTTTCAATCACTCTCAGGTTTTCTGCGATGTGGTTGAAGTTTTTAACAATCTGTGGGTTTTTCTGGTTTCTCGATCGGTAAATTTGTGCGAAAATTTCCTAGCCACGGTTTAAATTGAAACGTCCCAAAGTGGGGACGATCGACCGCAGCGACTGGCTACGAGGTTCTCGCACCAAAACCAAAGGCAGAAGAGCAATCAGCCGCACAGTAGCCGAGAGGGCAAACACTGCTCCCAAACTCATGCCGGGAAGTTCGGCAAGAAAGCCGCCGGCGGTAGTTCCCAAAGCCCCAGATACTCCCGAAACTGCTGCGGCGATCGCAAAATAAGTCGAAGGTTGCTCGATCGACGCTATCTCCATTTGAATATTGTTAGTACACAGCCCGATCGCGCCTAAAGTCGTTCCCCCCAACAAGTGCAGCAGCGGCAGCCACACCCATAGGGCAAACGGGTAATTGCCCGTACCCAACCACAGCAAAGGCGTTATCGCCACCACCAGCCCCACCGCAATTAGCAGGGGGCGATTTCCCCAGCGATCTGCCAACTTACCCCAAAACATCAGCAGCACTAGATTTGCGCCGGAACTTAAGCTGGTGTAAATCGTTACCAAACTCACATCCAAGCTTAAATTTTTCAGCAGGTAGATATTAAAAAAAGGCGCGCTGAGATTAACAGCAAATGTCCACACACTGAAGTAAAGAATAAATATTAAAAAATTAGAATCTTTCAGCACAGAAGGCACAAAATCTGTTACGTGCTTTGCTTTTTTCTCTGTAAGTCGATCGTTCTGTGCATTTTTTTTGTATACCTGGGGATTCACATCAACCATCAAGGATTGACACCCCAAACTAATCATTCCCGCCAAAACACCCACCAATAAAACAATACCGTAGCCCAAAATTGGGCCGCCGTCCCAAGTTGACACTCCCAATCCCATCAACGGCACTCCCAGCAAAGTGATGAGGCTGACAGCACTGTTGCGAAAGCCAAAATAGCGTCCCCGCAAGCGCTGAGGAACCACAGCAGCCATCCAACTGAACCAGCTAGAATTGGCAAGAGCTGCCAGCACGCTAGCTGCTACGACTGTTACCAGTGTCCATTGCAGCAGTTGCTGGAGGTCTGCGTGCTGGGAACCCCAAACAATTGCCACCGCCAGCACCAGCCACAGTAGCCGCGAAACGCTGAATACAAATAGGTTGTACCAGCGGCGGCTGGTTGTCCGGTCTGCGATGTAGGCTCCTAATGGTTGCAGGAGATTTACCACCATCGGAATAGCAAAGAATATACCTATTTCCACGCTACTCGCGCCGAGTTGCAGCAAGAAGTTGCTCAGCAGCACGCCGGTGGTCGCCGACTCGAAGATAGTGGCAAAAACGCCGTCTAGAGTTGAGGCTTTCAGGGTCGATCGAACGTCTTTTTTGGAAAATTTGAGAGCTATTTTTGGAGAGAGAACGAGCTGAAATATTTTCGGGTCTACTATTTCTACTATTTCTGCAGTCTGAAGAGATAGAGGTTCATTTAACTCTGCAACTGGTTCAACCATAGTCAATCGATTTTAGATTTTAGGTTTTAGATTGTAGATTGGATAATTGAAGTAACAGGGTTAGATAAAACCAGCCCCACCTTCAAGAGGCTAACTCGAAAGTAGGACTGGCACGTCCGGGTAATTCAGATCAATATAAATGACTTGCGATCGCTAGGACATCAACCGCTTGGGAGATATAAATTTGCTAATTGTGAAAAAGTAGGTTTTAGGGCTTAACCAGGAAGCGAGCGCAGCATTTCGCATACCAAAAATTGCTCTAATTCCGCCTCAAACAAGTGGCCCCAAGGGCAAAAGCAAATTTCGCGCGAGCTCATCGACTCGGCTCTGACACCTTTACGGCTAGGTAAATTTATAGAAGGAAAGACGATCGACTTGCCGAGTATAGCTGCTAACGATTTGTACCTAATTGCTGGAATCCGTTTGTTCAGTGCCAGCGCTCGCGATCGAGATTCCGGGTTTTTTGTGAAAATCGCCCCCAGGTGCCGGTAAAGCTTCGGAGTGGGTTATTGGCGATCCTCGTAGAGGATCGCCAACTGGTAGGACAAAATTATAGTTGACAAAAATTACGCTAACTGCAGATAATAGCAAACCCTAGAATTACACTTAAATGTTTGAGGGGTATCAGTGCTAAGGCGTGATGTCGATCGCCAGCCAATTTACGGATTTCTGAATTACAACGTGACAAAAACTCAACCTTTATCGGGGTATACACTGCCAGTATTTGCCTGTGCGGCCGCACTTGCAGCTTTGCGGTGCTTACGCGCAGGTATTCAGTCTCTAGATAGCGTATCAGTCAATTTACTGGAACCGCCAATAACGGCAGAAATTCCGATCGAACAGGCGTCTGTACTCAAAACTGATACCGCTTTAGGAGTGACTCGCTCCGATCCGGGGGACAATCTCGATCTGACTCGCAATACCCCCGTTTGGGCAATGGTGGAATTGGGGAATTGCGAAGAGGGAGAGCAGATTGTGATTCTCGGCGGTGAAGGTATAGGGCGTCACACAGTCGATGGAGGGGCGGCGATCTATGATTACGCAATGCGGCTGCTGCGATCGAATCTGAGCCGAGAACTCGCAGGGGGAGAAAAAATTACTGTCACCCTGATTCTGCCGTCTGGGCGGCAACTAGCCACCCGCACTTCTAACGAAGCTTTCGGCGTGGTAGAAGGACTTTCGCTGCTGGGTACAACGGGCATTTCTCAACCGCTGAGCGCCCCTGGACAGTTGGAAGTTTACCGCGAACAACTGCAACAAAAAGCCGAATTGTTTGACTGTTTGGTTTTCTGCATCGGCGAAAACGGCTTGGATTTGGCGCGACAACTGGGGATTAATCCTGAGAGGTTAGTCAAAACCGCTAACTGGCTCGGCCCGCTGCTGGTAGAAGCAGGATATCAGGGCGTGCAGTCAATTTTGCTGTTTGGCTATCACGGGAAACTGATGAAATTGGCGGCGGGAATTTTTCACACTCACCACCACCTCGCTGACGGGCGCAGGGAAATTCTCACAGCTTACTGTGCTAAGGCTGGAATGCCTGCCGATGCGTGTTCCGCAATTTTTGCCGCAGCGACAGCCGAAGATGCTCTCGGGCAACTGCGGGCTTTGGACGCCCAAACTGGGAGCAATTGGGTCGATCGAATTTACGGCGACATCGCCCGACAAATAGACTTGCGATCCTCGGATTGCATTTTTACTCACACTAACTTGCACATCCCCGTGGGCTCGGTGATGTTCGGGCGCGATCGCAAAATTATTGTTAAAAGTGATATAGGAGATACATTTTTGACCCAAATTTGTTAATCTAGTGTGAATATCCCTGAATTCTGTTTAAAACATCGCTCAGGGATAATATTTAACAAGTAATAATTCTTTGTCCCTAGACCTTAATTATACTAGGTTGCTTCGGGAAGCTATTTCTGAAGCAATAATTCAATTAATTAGGGTAAGGCTCGAAGTAAATCTATGCTTGCCCTGTGCCCGATTAATCGACTAACATCGCTGACTGCAATCTAGTATGAATAAGATTTATTCCTAGCGACTAATGGTTCCTCGCCTTCCTTAGAATTGTACTGAGACCGCGACAGATACCTCCGCTACTTTCGACCCAATTAGCAATTAGCAATTACGCAATAACCGTGACTACTCAAATAGAAACTGAATCCGTTCTCACAAACTCTTTTGTGGAGCAGATCGATCGCCAGATCATCGTGATTCTCGACTTCGGTTCGCAATATTCCGAACTGATTGCTCGTCGAATTCGCGAAACTCAAGTATATTCAGAAGTTATTTCTTACCGGACTACTGCAGAACAGTTAAAAGCTATCAATCCTAAAGGAATTATTCTTTCAGGAGGCCCAAGTTCTGTATACGATGAAAAAGCACCCCACTGCGACCCAGAAATTTGGAATTTGGGAATACCGGTGTTGGGAGTGTGCTACGGGATGCAGTTGATGGTAAAGCAGCTCGGAGGCACAGTTGAACGGGCTAAGTTAGCCGAATATGGCAAGGCATCGCTATTTATTGACGATCCTACAGATTTGCTGACAAATGTCGAAGAAGGCAGCACGATGTGGATGAGCCACGGAGACTCCTGTTCCGATTTGCCGTCGGGTTTTGAGATCCTCGCTCACACGGACAATACTCCGTGTGCTGCTGTTGCTAACCACGAGAAAAATTTGTACGGGGTTCAGTTTCACCCCGAAGTAGTTCACTCGATCGGGGGAATAGCTTTAATTCGCAATTTTGTTTACCACATTTGCGAGTGCGAACCGACTTGGACGACTGCTACTTTTGTGGAGGAATCGATTCGCGAAATTCGCGCGCAAGTGGGAGACAAACGAGTTTTGCTGGCTCTATCCGGCGGTGTAGATTCTTCTACTTTGGCTTTCTTGCTGCACAAGGCGATCGGCGACCAACTTACCTGTATGTTTATCGATCAAGGGTTTATGCGGAAGTATGAACCAGAACGGTTGGTAAAATTATTTAAAGAGCAATTCCACATTGACGTTGAGTATGTTAATGCTCGCGAACGCTTTTTAGCTCAACTTGAAGGGATTACCGATCCTGAAGTAAAACGCAAGCGGATCGGTCACGAATTTATCAACGTATTTGAAGAAGAATCGAAGCGTCTGGGCCCCTTTGACTACCTCGCCCAAGGTACTCTTTATCCTGATGTGATTGAGTCGGCTGACACTAATGCAGACCCGAAAAGTGGTGAGCGAGTTGCTGTTAAAATTAAAAGCCACCACAACGTAGGCGGTTTGCCGAAAGATTTGCGATTTAAGCTGATTGAACCGCTGCGAAAACTGTTTAAGGATGAGGTGCGAAAAGTCGGCCGGTCGATCGGGCTTCCCGAAGAAATCGTGAACCGACAACCTTTCCCCGGCCCGGGATTGGCGATTCGGATCATAGGAGAAGTTACCTCAGAGAGACTAAATATTTTGCGGGATGCTGACTTCATTGTTCGCCAAGAAATTAACCGACACGGATTGTACGGTGAACTTTGGCAAGCTTTTGCAGTTTTGCTGCCGATTCGCAGTGTAGGGGTGATGGGTGATCAGCGCACTTATGCTTACCCCATCGTCTTGCGATTTATTAAGAGTGAAGACGGGATGACGGCTGATTGGGCGCGGGTTCCTTACGATTTGTTGGAACTGATCTCGAATCGGATTGTGAATGAGGTTAAGGGGGTGAACCGGGTGGTTTACGATATTACTTCTAAGCCGCCGGGAACGATCGAGTGGGAGTGATTTCTAGTTAGCGATTAAGTAGGCGGACTAATTTTTTTGTCTGTCTACTTATTTGGATTTTGGATAAAAGGGCGATTTTCCACATTCCGCCCTTTTACTGTCACCTTTAGGTATTTTTGACCAAGCCATGAGGTTTGCGTCAATTTTGAGGGAATTCCAAGTCAACAGTTGCTCAAAGGGCGGAAGGTGGGTTCTAATTGTTCCACCGCTACATTGGTTTCAATGTTGTGACTTCGATCACTGGTAACACGGACTTGGTTCACCGAAGATTTTCAGTATTATCACGGAAAAAAACCAGCACCATCACTTGCTCTTAGGAGAAACCACGAGATGATTAAGGTGTCGAGTTCAAAACAATCCCATGTATCCAGTTAATCTTCTCCCCGGCGCTATCAACGAATTAATCGCCACTG
This sequence comes from Microcoleus sp. B4-C2, assembly GCF_036705265.1. NCBI lineage: Bacteria > Bacillati > Cyanobacteriota > Cyanophyceae > Oscillatoriales > Microcoleaceae > Microcoleus > Microcoleus sp. B4-C2. The sequence goes on along the minus strand of NZ_JAUBUB010000001.1, from coordinate 98,369 downwards.
TCACCGATACTCGCCGCGTTACCAAAGCTGACCGCTACGGCATGATGGCCGCCATCCTCGATGAGTCTATCAGTGAAGAAGAACGTGGCTCACTCGATCGTCTGATTCGCTCCCTGGTCAAAGGTAGGATTCAAGTCAGTGATGAACTCTCCATCGTCTCTTGACATTCCCCAGCTATCAGGCGTGGGGATTCTTGGTTCTGGCGACATACCTTAAAACTATCTATCCTTGCGGCCATACTTAAACCAAATCTCCCTTCAAAGGAACCAAATATCGAGCCTAATTTAGTTAGTCCCAGAGGGTTTTATCTCCCCAAGCGTTCGAGAATTACTTCTCATGTTACTGGATGCCCTACGGTACGTTTTAACTTTCAAAAATTTACTTTTCTGGTTTTGGCTTACGTTAGTCAGGTTACGTTAGTCAGCCTAGCTATGTTTTTCGTGGTTTTCGCCACCCACTAACCATTATTATTTTCCGACCCGTCGTTTGAGCTTGGTGTCTCATGTGTATAGGCGGTTATTCTACCTGTGGTATAAGTATCATTGTACTCTACTTTAAATAGAATGCTAGGAAATTTAAAAAATAGATACTAACGCAACTAAAGGATTAAAACAAAAATCGGCAATCAATTAAAGCCGTCCTATTAAGAAGGGGCTTTAGGGCCAATTATCTTGGTAAGCAGAAAGCTGGTTGAGAACTCGACACTCTACAGCGGCTTTCCCTTGGGGAAGTTTAAACAAGTCACTGATACAACTCTCTAGAAAGAGCTTTTTGTATAATGCACTTTTGACATAGACAATTAGCGTTCGCAACTTCATAAACATTATGACGGATACCATCGAGCATCTCATTGAGCCACACATTCAAGATTTGGGTGGATTCCAAGCCCGCCGCTTGCTTCCCTCAGACGTTCTAGCATTGGTAGGCCCGTTCATCTTTTTTGACCATCTGGGCCCTGCGGTGTTTCCACCCGGCCGGGGCGTGGATGTCAGGCCGCATCCGCACATCAACTTAGCAACCGTCACCTACCTGTTTGAAGGTGTTTTGCTGCATCGTGATAGTGTGGGCAGCGTTCAAGAAATCCGTCCCGGTGCGGTGAACTGGATGACGGCAGGGCGAGGCATTGTCCACTCGGAACGCACCCCTGACGACGATCGCAGCAAAGAAGCCATCCTGCATGGCATTCAAACCTGGATAGCCCTTCCCGATGAATACGAAGAAACCGACCCCTGGTTTCGGCATCATCCGGCTTCTGAGCTGCCTGTTTGGGAGGATGCAGGAGTTTCCTTCACCCTAATTGCCGGTGATGCCTACGATCGCACTTCCCCAGTTCAAATATTTTCACCCATGATTTATCTGGACGTGCAACTAACTGCTGGAAGAGAATTTACCAAGAAAACTGGGTCTAAAGCCCCGTCCTTCTAGGACGGATTTGATTACAAGGAGTGTGAATATTTGTTAAATATACAGACTTGCAAGTAAAAGTCTTTGTAAAAGTGATAGACTATTGCAATGATAGTATTAGAGTTTAAATTGAAGGGCAAAGCGGAGCAATATAGAATCATTGACGACATGATTCGGACGGCTCAATTTGTCCGAAACAAAACTCTAAGACATTGGGTAGACAATCAAGGAATTAAACTCGTAGACCTGTACAAACAATGCGCCGTGATGGCGAAAGAGTTTGAATGGGCAGGCAAGCTTAATTCGATGGCACGTCAGGCTTCTGCCGAACGTGCCATTTTTGCTATAGGGCGTTTTTTTGCTAATTGCCAAGCCAAAAAGCCAGGAAAAAAAGGCTATCCACAGTTCAAGAAATATACCCGATCTGTTGAATATAAAACTTCAGGATGGGAACTTTCTACCGACAAAAGATGCCTAACGTTTAAGGACGGCTTTGCTGCTGAGAAATTCAAGTTAATCGGTAGTCGGGATTTGCATTTTTATGCACCTGATGAGATTAAACGAATTAGAGTTGTGCGTCGTGCCGACGGATACTACGCCCAATTCTGTGTCAATGTAGAGCGGAAAGAGGAAGCTATTTCCACTGGCAAATTCATTGGCATAGATGTCGGGTTAAACCACTTCTATACTGACAGCGACGGCGAAACAGTTCCTAATCCTCGGTATCTCAGAAAAAGCGAAAAAGCTTTAAAGAGATTGCATCAGCGAGTTTCTCGGAAAAAGAAAGGTTCCAAAAATCGAAAAAAGGCGATAAACAAGTTAGGAAGAAAGCACCTGAAAGTCAGCAGGCAGCGTAAAGACTTCGCCATCAAAACGGCGTTGTGCGTGGTAAAATCTAACGATTTCATAGCCTACGAAGACCTTCAGGTGCGGAACATGGTGAAGAACCATAAGCTTGCCAAGTCAATTAGCGATGCAGCTTGGTCGCAATTTACTCAATGGTTGGAATATTTTGGGAAAGTGTATGGCAAAACAGTTATTGCTGTAGCTCCTCAATACACTTCCCAGAATTGTTCAAACTGTGGCAATTTAGTTAAGAAAACCCTGTCAACTCGAACCCATATTTGTGGTTGTGGAACGATACTAGAGCGCGACCACAATGCCGCAAAAAACATCCTGGCAAAAGGGTTGAAGCAGGCAAAAATCAATTTAAATACGGTGGGACACACCGGAATTCACGCTGGAGGACAGACCGATCTCTACTTGCTGGTGGTGACATCAACGAGCAAATCGACTGGCTGATCTCAGAATCCTCGCGCCTTCAGGCCGGGGAGTGTCAACTCTCCGGGGACTGGAAGAGTTTATTTCTTGGATGTCCCTTAATAGTTAACAGTCCCCTCCTTGGGGTGAGTGAGATAACTTTCGATTGTCTCGTGTTGCTTCAGATGGACAGCCTTACCCGGAGCGGACTTGAATTTATGAGAAATCAATCGAACAGGATATAACGGTCAACAATCAACAGACTGCATTTCTATTTTCAACGCCGTTTCCACTCTTTGATACTCGGCCTCAACCTGTTCTAAAAGAGCGCAGGCCGGATCAGGTAAAGGCTGGTTAGCATTTGTCCCGATGCGGCCCATGATTTCGAGTTCCTCGCACAGCTCAAACAAGCGAAAAGCACCGAGAGTACCGCTAATCGACTTTAAAGAGTGAGCCGATCGCCGCAAAGCCAGCGGATCGGCGTTGCACAGAGCCATAGAGATGCCTCGCAGCAGTTCGGGAGCTGTTTCGAGGTAAATCTCGATCGCCTCGTCCAAAGCTTCCACTTCTCGCAATCCCTCTATAATCTTGGGACTCAGGGAATCGTGGCTCTGTGACAAAGCCCGATCGAGATTTGATGCACCCCAATCGACGACTGCCGGCGAATTGGAAATTGTCAGTTGTGGATTTCCCGCAACAGCCACATTCGATCGCACTTCTAATTCACTCGTTCCTTCGATGTGTTCCGCCGGGGCATCCAAACAAACGATCGGCTGCAGACGATCGAATGCGGAGTTCGATCGAGATTTACAAGCGAGCAAAGCTCGCACCAACTGCTCAATTGCGATCGGCTTGCTCAAATAGTCGTCCATCCCCGCAGCCATACACTCTTCGCGATCGCCCTGCATCGCATTTGCCGTCATCGCCACAATCCAAGGCCTTGTCGATTTTCGATTTTCGATTTTCGATTTTCGATTGTTAGATTCATCAGTCGATTTTCGATTTTCGATTTTCGATTTTCGATTGTTAGATTCATCCTCAGTCAATTTTCGATTTTCGATTTTCGATTTTCGATTGTTAGATTCCTCGTCAGTCAATGGGGGATTTTCGATTTTCGATTTTCGATTATTAGATTGCTCATCAGTTGCGGAAAGTTCTGATTCTCCCGTGAGATTTTCTAAAGTTAAATCTGCTGAAAATTGCTCGCGGATGTGGCGGGTAGTTTCCAGTCCGTCCATTTCCGGCATTTGCACATCCATCAGCACCACATCGTAAGGCTGGCGGCGCAAAGCTTCGAGCACTTCGATACCGTTTCCCGCCACATCCGCGCGATACCCCATCCGCTGTAAAATTTGCAAAGCCACCTTCTGATTCACCAAATGATCGTCAGCCAACAGAATCCGCAGGGGTAAGTTCTCTGCCAACACGGGTATGGTTTGCAAGAAAGACCCGCTAGTGCGTTGCCCTTTAAATTCAGTTGTCTGTTCTCCAAAAATATTAATTAAAACATTGTAAAGCTGAGATTGTTTGATGGGTTTATTCAAAAAAGCAGCAAAATCCATCTCCATAGAAGGGGGGTTAATTTCTTGCCTGCCGATCGAAGTTAGCATCACTAACGGCAACTTTTCGCAATCAGGATACCGGCGAATTTGCGCCGCTAAAGCCAACCCGTCCATTTCCGGCATTTGCATATCCAAAACTGCCAAGTCAAACATCTCTTTAGCAGCCAGCCAATCTAAAGCCAAACGAGCCGAAGCTGAAGCCCTAGCCACCATTCCCCAAGACTGAGCTTGGAGAGTCAAAATTCTGCGGTTGGTAGCATTGTCATCGACAATTAAGACTCGCTTCCCAGCTAATTCAGGTTGAGAATTGCTCAAGTTAAGTGGTAAGGAATTCTTGCAGCCAGAAACGATCGTACTAAAATAAAAAGTAGAGCCAACAGATTTCGTATTTTGGGCGATCGGCTTGTTGCTGAGTACAGATTTGGCATACCCATATTTTTCGGCAATTTCGCAAGATTCTGCCCATCCCAAATCAATAACTGCCGACGATCTAAAATGGGCAGGAGGATTGCCCGCAACACTACCCATACTTTCCACCCACATCCGGCCGCCCATCATTTCGGCCAAACGCTTGCTAATTGCCAAACCCAATCCGGTACCGCCGTACTGCCGGCTCGTTGAAGAATCCACCTGGCTGAAAGATTTAAATAGCCGATCCATGCGATCGCTCGGAATGCCGATACCGGTATCTTTGACCGCAAAATGTATTTCGTATGCTGGGTTAATTGCTACCGGTTCGCCAGCAATTAATGGCGGTTCTTTAGCATTAGCCGCCGGCACTGAAATCTTTTTGGCAGTCACCGAAACCACCACTTCTCCAGCGTCGGTAAATTTAACCGCATTACTGAGCAAGTTGATTAAAATTTGCCTCAAGCGGGTGCTATCGCCGATCGCCGTTGCGGGTACTGTACGATCGATCAAGTAACCCACTTCCAGTTTTTTTTCTGCCGCCTTAGCAGCTACCAAGTCTAGAGATTCCTCAATGCAAGTGCGGAGGTCAAACGGATGTTCCTCCAAGTCCAATTTGCCCGATTCAATTTTCGAGAAATCTAGAATATCGTTGATCAGAGTCAGCAAGGCATCGCCACTGCTGCGGATAGTTTCTACAAAATCGCGCTGTTCGCGAGTTAAGGGGGTATCCAGCAGCAAACCGGTCATGCCGATGACTCCATTCATCGGAGTGCGAATTTCGTGGCTCATGGTGGCTAAAAATTCGCTTTTGGCTCTAGTAGCCGCCAGTGCTTGATCGCGAGCTTTTGCCAAATCTACGTCGGTTTGCTGGCGTTCGAGTTCGCTTCCCACCCACTGAGCCATCAGTTTCACCAACTCTCTGTCTACAGCTCGGAACGGTTCTGTTACAGGAGTCGGAGAAAAGAAGCACAGAGTGCCGTAAACTTCACCTGCCACCGTGACGGGAATGCCCATGTAAGCTTCGATGGGGAAGGCTCGATCGTGCGTGTTGAAGGAAAAACCCGAAAATCGCACCGACTCAAAGTAAATCGGTTCTTTTGCCATTGCCGTAGCGACGCAGAAAGTTTTTTCCAGATCGTAGATTTGGTTTTTGACGATCGACCCGTCGGGACACTCAACAGCCATTATTTGATAGTTGTCGCCTTGAATGCAGGACAAAATTCCCACCGACAGGCCTAAATGCCGACATCCCATTGCCAGCAGTTCTTGGAGGCGCAAATCAAAGGTAGAGAGGTGGTTGAGCGGGTCTGTACGGGGAGCAGAAGTCACTTGGTACAAAGCTTTGATGGCAGCTTCGCTTTCTCGCAGTTCTTGTTCTGTTTGCTTCCGCACGCTGATGTCGCGGGAAATGCCGATAATTTCTTGGACTTCGCCGGTTTTGGGATCACTGATCGTGCGGCCGGTGGTTTCAAACCAAATGTATTTGCCGTCTTTGCGGCGGATGCGGTAGCTGACGGTGTAAGTAACTGGGAGTGCCAGGACTTTCCAGTGAGCTTTGGCAATGGTTTCTAAATCGTCGGGGTGAAAATAATCCTTGGGGACGCGGCCGATGAGTTCCGAAGGTTCGTATCCCAGCAAAGCCCTGCTGGCAGGTGAGACGTAAATAAACACGCCTGTGGGGTCGTGTCTGGTGATCATGTCGGTTGAATTTTCCGCCATCAACCGATAGCGGTCTTCGCTTTCATTACGTTCGACTTGAGAATTGCCCAATGCTTCTAGCATTCGGTTGATGGCGTCGGCCAAGCTTGCGAGTTCATCTTCTCCGGCAATATCAACGCGCAAGCTTGGGTCGCCGTTGGCTGCGATGTTGCTGACGCTGGTGCTCAAGGAAGCCAATCTCGCTAAGACTAATTTTTCTAGCAACAGCAGGGTGATGGCGCTAAATATTAAACCTACTGCCAGTATTGATAAGGTAAACAGCTCCAAGGTAGCCTGACCTTGACTGTAAATGATGCGATCGGTCTCTACTCGCAGCAGCAGCGCTAGGTTGCCGTGGATGTCGCGAATCAGGGCGTATCCTGCGACTAAGGTGTCGCTGAGTGGCTCGACTAAAATTTCTGCTGATTTGAGGTTGGAAATTTTGAGTTTGACATTTTCCAACTCCTGCCTCGATCGAGCCATCGCCTTGGCGCTGTGCCCGGAGTAGTTCGCGGCTCCCACTTTAAAATCTAAACTCGGCAATCTAAAATCCACTGACAGGTGAGTCAGTTCTGAAAGCAAACCGATTTCGCTGCTGTCTAGGTAGCGTCCCAAGATCAGCGTCCCCCGCGACGGGCCTTGGGAGTTGCTGTTCAAGATGGGCTTGGCGGCAATCAGCAGTCTGGCTTCTGGCAGGGTGAGGACGCCTGTTTTGGCGACGGGGCGATCGCCCTCGACTGTCGATGAGTCTATTAGTGCCTCGGTCAAGTGCTGTTTTAAGCTTTCGCGAATCGGGATTTCTGTTTGGGATTTAAGGTCGAAACCTTTGCTGAAGATCGTCTTACCGTTGGAGTCAAGCAGCACCAAGAAGTTTAGTCTCAAGTAAATAAATGTCGAATCGACGAAATTTGACTTGACAAAATTTTCGTTCCGTGTTTCGACGAAAGAGTAAGTATCGTCCCACTCGGCGTAATCTTGGGCGCTGGTGTCTAAATTCGACAAGTCATCATCTAATGCGTCCAAAGCCCGTGCGACATCCTGGCGGACGTACTGTGCCTCCAGGTTGTGAAAATCATGCAGCAAAATAGTTGATGCAGTGGCATAGAGAACCACAATCAGGCTGATCAGCGCTGCACCGATGATTAATAGTGTTTTTTTTCGGAGTTGCATGGCGTCGCCCTCCTCACGGTGCTAATAGGCAACTAGCCAGGAGAGGTTTGAGACGTAGGTTGTTTAACATTGGCGATCGCAGGGCCTGCGTGTTTGGACTTTTCTGGGCTGACGAAAGCAAAGCCCTTGGTATTCCCAAGGTATCCGGTATGTTGCCCCCCACAGCCAGTGTAGTATTTTCAGAGCTTTAGTTCCATATTATTCACCAAAAAACGAGCGAGAAGCCCCTGGCTTTAGACATGGGGAGGAAAGCGGCTGCGACTTCAGTCGCCTCTCTTCAAAATCCATACGAATAACCATCTTTTTTGTGAATGGGTTTGCAATATTTATGGCTAATCCCTGCCACTCTTCCCATCGTGGTGGCGATATCAAACGAGCCGGATGCACGGCACAGAGCTCGTCCCACATAGGAGCCGACTTTCTTTCCTGCGGTGACTGTCGCGCTGATAATATCACCAGTTTGAAAACCGAAATGGATTTGCTTTCTTGATTTATGGCGAATTGGAAAGCCAAACTTATCCGTGCCACACATCTGTCTGCTGCCATGTCCCGTCGCCTTGATTAGCAGTGGTTGAGAAGTCAGCACCTTTAATTCTTCGACTTTGCCTACACAAGCAGCATCTAACCAGTGACATTTAGGTAGTTGCAAACGAGTTCGATTGAACTTCGTTTGACCGCCAGAACCCGTAGTTACCGGAAGTTCAGTTTTGTTGAGCTGATTGAACAACGCCCAACGTGTCGAGTTGACGGCAGCAGCATCTTTTAAGGGTCGTTTTCTTTGTGCTTGAATTCTTTTAAGAACATCAGGTTTTTTGGCCAGGAATTGCTCAATTTTTTGAGTATCTTTCTTTTTATTGCAAGAATCGCAAGCCAGACATAGATTTGAGATACGATTCGTGCCGCCTTTAGCTTTAGGGTGAATATGTTCGACTTGTAAAGGTATATTTTCACTACCACAATAAGCGCATTTTCTGTCCCACGCATCAAGAATATATTCGCGAACCTCGTAGCCCAAAAGTGTGCCTTGCTGATATTCAATACCTGAGATTTCAGGGTTTTCAAGTTGTTGTAAATCAAATCGCACAAGTTCTTGAGCTATTGACCCGATAGGCGCAAGTTTGATGAGTTTGTTCACCCAAGTGAGTGTAGTCAAAACTCGGTGTTCAAGACTGGGTGCCAACCAACCTCTAGGACCTGTGCGATTCAAGAACCTTGGTTGACGATAACGAGTATGTCGATTTCGTCGTCCCCTCCGCAGTTGACGGCGTGAGAGCAGAGCATCTTTGATTGCCTGACCTCTGTGAGTCAATTCTGCTGCCCAAATGACTTGTGCGCCGTTCAATATGGCAAAACCAGTTACCCTAGAACCAGGATCGATTTTAATCTTTAAATGGGGTCTGATTAAATCGGGTCGGGACTCTTCAAGAATCAAAGTGAACGGAAACTTACGGTAAATAGCCGCTTGTTTCTGCTTCAGAAGCCTCCTTGCAAAACCGGGATGAATTGGTGTTAGCGGTCTTTTTTGGGCATCAATTACAAAAACAAAATTAGACATAAAGTCCTCCATTGCTGGGTAAAGTTCGCTTCGAGAATGTTTATTGAGCTTGTTATGCCAAAAGCACTGGTTTAACCCCGTTAAGCCTGTTTAACTTTTGGCGATAGATCGGAAAACTAGCGTCGCATTCTCCGGTATCGTGACTCAAAAAACGTAGGTCTAATCCTGTCTCTGGTAAGGTTCGGGCTTTCTTCTTGAACCGCTGGCGATCGAGCCGGACTTCCTGAAAGCCCCTAGCTTTAGCTATGGGGTTCCTTACAACCTATGACCTACAAGTCAAAACCTGACGATCGGCATCTTCAAAATTAACCGCCGATCGAACTCAAAACAGTTCGCGTTTGTTTGATACTAACGCAGCCAGGGAGGTGGGCGGTTGGGAGAACAGGCGTGCTGGGTTGAGAACCCTCTCTATTATTGTACCTAAAAAATATTGAGGAGAGAGGGAACTGGCCCGCGAAGTTTGCTTTGCCAAAAGGTTTTCACTCCAATAAATGTTTTGATTTTTGTCATTCTTCAGTAATCCTTGCAACACTTGTAGAATCTGCCTCAAAGCAAATCCAGCCTGCAAGCCTGAACCCCGTTCAAAAATTGTGATAGCAGAGGCAATGAACATCCGGCTACTTTTTATTTATTACATCTGCAAATAAAATATACAACAATCAATAAAATCGGCTTTTCACTTTTCTATTTTAAATTCATCAAAACTGCTAATTAAAATGTATAGATTCACCGTTGGCACTAGCCTCAAAAAACGGGTAGGAACTGGTTTACCATAACATTATTCAACCGTACTAACAAATTAATACAAACTCGTTCCCAATCCCCGATCAAATCCTTTACTAACATTAGTGCCTGATGTCAGTAGAAACTCACATCAGGCACTATATGCAATCCGATCGCAACTTGAGTCTTTTTTATCGGATGACGGCTAAAGCACCGGCGCCGGCTGCTGCTGCGGCCGAAGTAAGAGCGGTGAAAAATAGCCACCAAGAGGCAACTTCTGCTGCTTTCCGGGTTTCTTCGGCTTGTTTTTCGGCTTGCACTTTGATGCTTTCGAGGCGAAGCTGCGCCTCTTGCTGCAAGCGTTCTGCTCTTTGCAAGACGCTGTTGCGGCTTCTTTCAATTTGGTCGATCAAGCGGTTGGCATCTGCTTCGGAAATGTCCTCGCGAGAGCTCATTAATGCTACTAAAGTATCGCGATTGAAATGACCCAGCCGATCGCGCAAAGCATCAAATCCGGCTTGCGGATCGTCAAATAACTTCCGCACGTCCCGCGTAATGCCTTCGTAATTTAGTTCAGGGCGATCGAGCGAATTGAGGTAATCCCGAATTTTTCCGAGAACCCCGTCAATTACCGACTGAATACCCTCCTGTATTTTCTGAATTTGCAGTGCGAACTCATCGCGCACCGACAAAATGCCATCGACAATGCGATTGGCTTCTGCTTCAGAAATATCCGGCCGCTGAGACAGCAGAGAAACAATTGTAGCTCGATCGATGTGTGACAAGCGCTCGCCCAAACTGTATGCACCGACTTTCGGGTCATGCAGCAGCAGTTGCAAGTCGCGCTTGATGGATTCGGGATTTAATTCATCCTTGCCCGTATTACGCAAATAATCTTCTAAAACACTCTGAAAATCGTGCACTTGGCTTTGCACCCGTTTTGCCAAACGGCGGGGCGCTTTCACAATCGAGCCAAGGGTTTCCTGCACTTGGTCGATAATTTGATTGACTTGTTCCTCGCTCAAATCTTGTCTCTGAGAAAGCAGTTTTACCAAAGTATCGCGATCGACTTGAGACAGGCGGCCACGCAGCGCTAAAGCTCCTTCTTTTGGATTTTCCAGCAGTTTTGTCAAATCCCGCTGAATCCCTTCAGGATTGAGTTCTGATTTGCCAGTCTTACGAAGGTAATCTGCAAGGGCGGTGGTGGTTTGGTCGTACTGATCCTTAGCTTTTTCTGCCAACTTTTGCGGCGTATGTACCGCGCTGTGCCAATTTTCTTCGGCGCTTTCGAGAAGCTGATTTACTTGGTCTTCGCTGAGGTCTTTCCGCTGAGATAGCAATTTTACCAATGTTTGGCGATCGAACTTAGAAGCTCTAGCTCTGAGCGCCCACATTCCCGCTTCCGGGTTGTCCAGCAGCGTTTTCAAATCGCGCTTGATGCCTTCGGGATTGAGTTCTTCTTTGCCCGTAGACTTCAAGTATTCTTGTACTCTTTGCCACTGGTTATCTAGTCGGGCTTGCGCTGCTTCTTGCAGACCTTTAGCATCTGCTAAAACTACATCTCGCGTCCTTTCTAACTCTTGAACAATCTGTTCTACTTCCTGGAATCCGAAATTTTCGCGACCTCGGAGAATTTGCACAAAACTGTCGCGGGTGTAAGGAGAAAGTCGATCGCGCAACTGTTCGTAACTAGCGTCGGAATCCTCTAAGATTTTTTTGAAATCGCTCCCGATACCTGCTGCTGTCAGTTCCTCTTTCGGCGTCAGCTTCAAATAAGTTTCCAACCGCCACTGCAAATCGCGAGCTTTTTCTTGCTCCTCGGCAAAGATCACGGTTTGTAAAACGCGCTGTCTAATTGCTTCTAATTCCTGGGAAATTTCTTTAATTTTGTCTTGGGTAAAAACACCTCGACTAGCCAAGATTTCGGCAAAATTAGACTGTTTTAGTTTTTCTAATTCGCGGCGCACAGTTCCTGGGTCGGCGGTAGGATCGTAGAGCACGTCCCGAAATTCGCGCTCGATGGCTTGGGGGTTCATCTGCCACGAATAAGTGTTGAGTAGGTAGTTTTCTACGTCGGCACGAATTGGGCTGTAAGTTACGGGTTCGCCTTTGACTTGAGCGGTAATTTTATCAGTTTGCTGGGTAACTTTGTCTTTAGCTTCTTTGAGCTGACCAACTACTTTTTCAACATCGAAGTCGGACATATCCGTGCGACCCAATACTATTCCCATTAAAGCATTGACTGCCATTGTCGTTGCTTGGTTCATCATGGTCGGGCTTTCTCCGGAATTTTGACCCCCCAGATTGCTGAGGGCTTTTTCTACCCTACTTGCCAATTTATCTGAGACCAAATCTCCCGATTTTGCAGATTTGAGATAGTCTACTAATTGAGCGATGCCGTCTGATGGCTGCCCTTGTTTTCCTACTTGTTTCCAAGCATCTTGAAGTTGGTCTACAATGCGGTTTACGTCGCGTTTTGATAAGTCCGATCGCGAACTTACTAAATCTACGAGAGTTTGCCGATCGAGATTTGGCAAATTTTCGGCTGCAATAGTTTTTAGTTGCGGATCATTAAGCAATTTTTCAAACTCGCTACGCATCCCTTTGATGTCTAATTCTGGCGGTTTGAGGCTTTGGATGTAGTCTTCGACGTTTTCGCGCAAGCTTGTGGGGTCGATCGCGCTACCGAGTTCATGGCCCACTGCTGCTGCTGCTGCTTTGGCTGTGGCGACTACTTGGTTGCTGGCTGCTTTGGCGCCGATAGCCGAGGCTGCGGTGCCGACAATGGCTTGAAAGCCTGATGTCGCGGTGTTGACGACGGAACCAATCAAGGAACCGACGGTGGTGGAGCTCACCCAAACAAGCATTGAGAAATAGGTAGCCCACACGACTAAACCGACGATCGCACCTAAACCGGGACTGCTAATCAAGCTGAGCTTAACTGCTAGCAAGCACGCAAAGAATAGGGCGATGGTGACGGTAATCAGCGTCCAAGTGCCTACTTTTCGGCCGATGTGGCGGACTGGGGGGCTGCCGCTATCCGAGTGGTGATCGTCGTCGTGGGATTGTCCAATGTACGAAAGGCCGGCTGCTACTGATAAATTTGTTAGCAAGAGTTGGAAAGCGCAGGCGAGTACCACTCCAGCTATCAAGGCGATAAAAAATTGTGGCCCGGAATACAGGAGTGCTGCGTCTTCTGCTGTGTTTGTAGTAGTCTGCTCTACTGGCACTTGGGCCAGCCAGAACCCGATGTTATACAGTTGTGGATTTATTGGCAAATTTTGATACATAGTATATTCCTCGTTAAGGAGTGGGTGCGCGCGCTCATTGGCGCAAGTTAACCAAGGTATAGTTTTAGACTCATGCCCCCAATGGCAAGTATCGCCTTATTGTCGAGCTAAAGCATCCCCCTACAGTCGGAAGTGTAGAAATATGTCTGCGGCCGGCTGTTTATTTAGGGCTATTTGTGGTATGTAAGTCTGATGAAAATAATCGCACAGGAGCATCTGTGGTCGATCGATATTCAGAGTCGGCACAGAAGCCCAGACAAATTGTTCAAAATTCATCAACCAATTCCATAGCAAATTAGCTTTGAAGGAATTCGATAGTGCAGCGAGAAAGTCATGCCATTATTATTGGCGGCAGTTTAGCAGGACTGTTGGCCTCTAGAGTATTAGCAAAACACTTCTACCGAGTAAGTATTGTTGAACGAGATTTTTTCCCAGAAAAACCCGCACCTCGCCCCGGTATTCCTCAATCTCGTCATCTTCATATCCTTTTAAATCGAGGAAAAATCATCCTCGAAGAGTTTTTTCCCGGCTTGGAAAACGAACTGGTAGCTGCTGGTGCTCCTAGTGTAGATCCGAAGTCGATCGGGTGGTTTAGTCCGGCGGGTTGGGCCCCGCAATTTAGCCCGGATCTAAATAATTTAATTTTGTTCAGTCGGGATTTACTTGATTGGCAAATTCGCCGCCGCTTGGCTGAAAATACGAACGTACATTTCCTCGAAGGAGGGACAGTAACGGGGTTGCTGGCGAATGCCTCGCGCGCGGAGATTGCTGGCGTGTCGGTGCGTTTTCGCGATCGTCAAAACCCAGCAAACATTCATGCAGAGAATTTGTATGCAGATTTAGTAGTTGATGCTGGTGGCAAAGTTTCCAAAACACCTGAATGGTTGAAAAGTTTGGGCTGGGAACCTCCGCAAGAAACCGTTATCAATGCTTTTGTCGGCTATGCCAGCCGCATCTATAAATGCAGCGGTAAATTGTCAGACACAGCGCCAGTATTTGTGGCAACAGCACCGCCATTTCGCACTCGTGGCGGTGGAATTTTTCCGATCGAAGGCAATCGCAAGCTGGTGATTCTCATCGGGGGCGATCGCGATTATCCCCCCACAGACGAAGCAGGTTTTCTAGAATTTGCCCGCAGTCTGCCAACCCCGACAATTTATCATGGAATTAAAGACGCAGAAGCAATAACACCTATTTATAGCTATCGAGGTACCGAAAACCGTTTGCGACACTACGATCGCCTTCGTCGTTATCCTGAAAACTTAATAATTATCGGTCATGTAGTTTGCGCTTTTAACCCAGTTTATGGCCAGGGAATGACCGTTGCTGCACTGGATGCTCAGATGCTAGATGAATGTTTGCAAAAGCAAAGAGAGCGGTATCCAGAAGGAGATTTAACAGGCTTTGCGCGACAATTTCAACAAAAACTAGCAAAATTACATACAATTCCTTGGACATTTGCCATCAGTCAGGACTCTCGCTATCGGGGAAGTACAGGTGCAAAACTAAACCTCGCTACGAGGCTGACAATTGATTACATGGATTTGGTGTTAAAAGTGCTCGTCGGAGATGCTAAAGTTTGTCAAGCATTTTTGGAAGTTCTGCACATGATTGAGTCGCCGGCTGTACTTTTTCATCCCAGTATTGCGCTGAAGGCGATCGGGCAATTAGTCACCGTTCGGCAGAAGGCAGAATTAAGATCGAGAGTTTATACAGAATCAGGTTAGGATCGCGAATTAAATAACTTACAATTTTAATTGTTATTGTGGGATGGGCGTCCCGCCCGTCCCACTTTCAAGAGTGGAAGTTATTTAATTCTCATTCCTTAGTTTTGCCAGTTCTCTTTTTTCACCGCCGATGAAAGGAGATAAACGCAGATGAAATCTATTCACCTGCATTTATTTAAGCTGATATTATGTCTGCTTGAACCTAAATTATAAAAGCGTGACTTGTGCGACTGCGATTTTCGGGTATTTCACGTAATTAAGATGGATAAAATCAGACTTTGCACCCCAAATTTCTGTTTTTGAAATAAATCATTAGATTGATGGCAAAAAATGTTGGTAGTCACGACTTACCCACAGGAGTCAAGAAACCATTTTTTTTACCCATAGCCCTCGCGCTTCACGCTATATTGTTGTAAAAAAAATCGGTTTCTGCCGCCTAGACTAATATAGAGTTGTGCAATTCTCACTTACCAGCCAAACGATCTAATTCCCCTTGCATTTGGGCGGTAACTCGCTCGAAACAAGCATCAACATAATCGCGATCGCGCGCCGCCTCCGAACCATACCTCTCAAATACAATCGGTTCGCACACGCGAGTCCGAATTTGCACAGGTAAAGGCAGGTTTGGCAAAGGCCCAATACTCAATCCCCAAGGCAATCCCAAATACACCGGCAATACCACTGGATCGATGCCAAATAGCCACGGCATTCCCAATTCATGCAATTGCTTTGCTTGTTCGTACAAATCTGCCAAAACTATCAAAGTATCGTGAGCACCGTGCGATATAATTGGTACAATTGGCACTTCTTCTCGCAATGCTAATTTGATAAATCCCTTGCGTCCCGCAAAGTAGATTCGATCGCGCAAATGGTGGGGGCGAAAAACATCTTGGGCGCCGCCCGGATAGACGAGAACTGGGGCATTTTTGCGTAAAGCTGCGATCGCCATTTTCGGATGCGCCTTGAGGGCTCCACACTGAACCGCCATGCTAGCAACATCAGGAGAAACTTGCCAAACCGTGGGGTGCATCAATCCGTAGGCCAAGCGTTCCGTACCGTACCTGCGGAACCATTCGTATAGGAACATAAACATATCTGGAGCAGCGAGTCCCCCGTTGTGAGAACCGACAACGAGCATTTTTCCGCTGGCGGGGACGTGGTGCCAGCCGTCGCTTTGTACGCGGAAATAGTAGCGGTACAGCCATTCCCAGATTGGCAACAAAAGCTGAATGAATTCGGGATTGCGATCGTCTAAAGATAGACCGTCAAAGGGATAGTTAGAGGATTTTCCGTATTTTTTGTTAGTAGTTTTTGTCACTGGAAAAATATTTAACGCTTTGGTCATTATATAGCAGAAGGAAGAAAGCTTTAAATCTGGAAGACAGAAGGCTTTAGTTATTTGGGAAATAAGGAAGAAGGAAGGATATTAGTTTGGATTTTCCTCTCCTGGTGCGTGCGATCATCCCGATAGCCCTCCCAACAAAAGATTTTTCCTATCATTAATAGGCTCCCATTCCGCAGGAATCTACCGAATTAGTTTCAGCAATTGAAAACCTCATAAATATCGAGCGCGGTTGCTATAGCAATATAATTAAATCAGAATTGGTGCAAATATTTGGTTTCTGATTTGAGCGGGCTGCTTTTGTTCGGAGGTTTTGTGCTGGTTGTCTCCACAGGAACAAAACCGTTTGCAAACAGCTACAGCAACTGTCGCTGATGGCGGGGCGGCTTTAGCCACAAAAACACAACTGTGCCTCAAGCCGATAAGTTTCCGTTTTGGAAGATTTTATCAAGTTGACGCCCGCCATCGGGTCAATGCTAGCGATTGGCGCTGTTTACTTTTCCCCTCTGCCATTCCCAGACTCGGACACTTCCACCTTCTCCCCCTCCCCCACTGTGGCATAATGAGCAATTTATAGGCGTAGCAGCTTTATGTGTCTTCGCTCAACTCACCAAACATTAAATTATATAAATTAAACTTGACTTGCGGTAAAAAAAAGTTACATAAAGCTTTTTTGTGGAAGACAAATCGATTTTTTTGCTATATTGACCTGCAATTAAGATAATGATTGTGGTTAAGTGAGGATTTGAACGGATGAAAAACTTGAATTGCTGGAATAAACCCGCTGCATTGCTGGGCGCGATCGCGATCGCAACCGGAAGTTTGCAAGCGAATGCGATCGTTGTTGCCGCCCCATCAACATCGACTGTCAGTCAAGATGCTGAAAATATTTCCTTTGAAGATAGCGCCACCTTTCAAATAGCCCAGGCTGGCAACCTTTGTCGCAAAGTCACTCCCAAAGAAGGTTTGACCGTTCGCCAGAGCCCAGACCCAAAATCCCCTAGAGTTGGCGGCGTAGGACTTAACACTCAGGTAACGCTGTCCCAAGGCGCTACTTCTGTTAAAGCCTCCGACGGTCGCCTCTGGATTCAAATTACCGCTCCCGTCACAGGGTATGTAGCTAGCGGATATCCCAACGACGAAAGTAATTTAGGTTCGTGCACAATTAGTCAAACTCCTGCACCGGCACCAGCACCCGCACCAGCGCCAGCGCCAGCACCCGCACCCGCACCCGCACCCGCACCCGCACCTGCACCAGCACCCGCACCAGCACCAGCGCCCGCACCAGCACCCGCACCAGCACCAGCGCCAGCACCCGCACCAGCACCAGCGCCAGCACCTACACCGGCACCTACACCGGCACCGGCACCAGCACCGGCACCAGCACCCGCACCTACACCGGCACCCGCACCAGCACCCGCACCAGCACCCGCACCCGCACCTGCACCCGCACCAGCACCCGCACCAGCACCCGCACCAGCACCAGCACCCGCACCAGCACCAGCAACGGGCCCAGTAAGTCTGTGCCGCCAAGTAGAACCTCGCGTAGCGCCGAGGGGTCTAGCTATCCGCACTGAACCTTCAAGGACTGCTGCGGTTAAAGGTGGTGTACCGGCTAACGGTCAAGTAACGCTTGTGCCGAATTTCCAGTTAGTGAGAGATAAGAATGGAGAAGACCGCAATTGGGTTGAGATTTCAGCCCCTGCGGCGGGATTCATCTCTGCTGGAAATTTGATCATGTGCAAGTAAACTTGTGAGTTCGATCGCTCTTTTTGACTAAAAGAGCGATCGACACCGAAAATAGTTTTAAGATTGTCGCGCAGCAAGCGAACAACGCGGAACCCAGATTGCTTCGATGACTTACCCAGGAATAACTGATTTCTGTCGCGAGTCAGAGTTTTGCTGCGATATCTTTGGGGTTGGAGACGGTAATTTTGCGATCGGCAACGAACTGTTTAGCGTTAATTGCTTCGTAGTTCGATCGGGCGGCGGGCTGCCCCATTGCTGCGATGGGAATTTGGATGCAGGTAAAGACAGCTAGGAAAAAAAGCGATCGCTTGACAATTGATGGGTTCATCAGGCTTGAGATTGTGCGAGAAACTTTTGTCTCCGAGATGCAAAAGCCGCCAAATCTGCCTCGGTGAATTGAGTTTGCTGCCATGAGGGGCGGGCAAGCAGTCGATCGCACCAAGCTTGAATTTTAGGATAGCCGTCTAGGGACACACCAACCCAAGATAGCAAGGGCACGACGGTGCCGGCAACGCACTCGGCAAACGTGACACTGTTGCTAGCGAAAAAAGGGCGATCGTCCAACAAACCTTCAAAAAATGTCAGCACAGTATTGACTTTTTCCTTAGCCTTTTCTATTACTTGAGGTTCAGGAGTTCCCCAGCCCATTTTTTCACTGCTGAGGGGGTAAAGTGCCGGCGCAAGTTCGTTAACCGTGACCAATTCTACCATCCTCACAACTGCCAAATCTGTCGGTTCTTTTGGCAACATTGCCGGTTCGGGATACTTCGTTTCTAGATAGTCAAGAATTGCCAGAGACTCGAAGACGGTGAAGCCATCATCGACCAAAACAGGGATGCGGTGAAAAGGATTCATTGCCACAAATTCAGACTGCAAGTGATCGCCGTCCAAGTGGATTTCTACTAATTCAAAGTCGAGGTCTTTTTCTAAGAGGGCGATCCACACGCGGCGGGAGTTGGCGGAAATGGGAGTATGGTAAAGTTTCATAAATGTTGTGCCTGGTTATTCAAAGGTAATAAAAGCCACATTTTGATTATGCACCTTGACTGTCATTTGATTTATTTTCTCCAATTTTGTCCTCTCCAGTTTCACCGTCTCCACTGTCGTCTAAATTTTTACTTTCATCTGAAACTTCATAATTATCCATAATTTCGATCAATAAATGCTTTAGATTCTTATCGGGTGGTCGTTTCTCGAATTCTGCGTGCGTGTAAATCCACAGCAACACAACTTCTTTTTTTCTAATATCTAACAAATATATAAGTCGCCCTTGTTCAGCGGCTCCGCGAAGCTGAGGCATTTTAAACTCCAGCTTCCAGAATTCTAATCCATCACGGCTAGAGCCTTGAGGCCAAGGTTCTAAATGTCCCAACGGTGGACGGGGACGGGGGTCAACGCTCAAAATTCTGAGGAATTTTTGGAGTAATTCGACAAATTTTACTAATCCTGCCTGATTTTTACGATATCTATCGCGGATCAGTTTTTGCTGACTTCTCTCAAAGTTATTCGAGAGCTTGATTTGAAATTGCTCTGATCCGTTCACACGCCTCCTCCGCCGTCATTGCCTCGCTAGTTTCCCACCCTGCCAAAGTTTCCTCCAGAGCTTCGGATAGTGCTTTTTGATAAGCCATATCTTCCCGTTCTACTCCACTCAAAATCGCATTAATAAGTCTATTAAAGGCGTTAATATAAGCTACAAAACTATCGAGTTCACCTTTAAGTACCATCCAAGGTAAAGCGATAGCCAAAGAAAAAAGCCCCACAAATTTAAGCAACCTGTCTTTAATTCCTTGAGGGGGTTCAATGAAAGCATAGGCAAAAACTTTAAGTAATTCTTGCGTTTCAGCAGGAATTTTTTCCCAACGGTCTTCAATTTTTACAGCTAAATTGTTTGCTTTTTGAGCCAGTTCCCAAAACTTTGAAGCGCTGGACGTGCGTGGCTGAAATATCTGCCGAATTTCGCTGGGGCTAATTGTGATAGTGGCTGACATTGGCCTGACCTCTGCTCACTTTACGATTAATCAGTCATTCTCAGTATATCATCAAAACAAACTTCTGGAAATCCTGTAATTGGCTGATTATTTACTTATTGTGACTTCCTGACGCACAGATGCGGTAATCGCCTCTACTAGGAATAGTCGCTCGCTAAGTGACAAATTAAGCGTTAATTTCATTATTTCTTGAAATGATAATTCTTTTGCATATTCGGAAGAATTATCATTTCGAGCGGGCGAAAAAACCTCATCAGAACTTAAATGCTTGACTGAAGTATTACGATCTAAACTTGCCTTCATGTCTGCGAGTAGAAGTTCTAAAAATTTAATATCGTTCCCTAGATCGGCAGCCTCATCTTCATCTTCTTCTATCTCTTCAATTACTTGCAAACGTTCTTGATAGGCATTGATTTGGTGTTCAATCGCTTCTATAATAAACCTGAAATCTTTAAATGATAAGTTCATATTAGTTACCTTCCTAAAAATAAATAGTCACTCGTCCAAAGTTAATTAAAAATCCCCAAAATACTATTTTTTAAGATTTCAGGTTATTTGATAGATAGAAGAAACAAGTAATCAAACATACTATGAATTATATTAGTAGGTTGGGTTTCTCTACTTAAACCCAACCTCAGACTAACTTATTCTAGTTTATGGAACAAGGTGCCTATGAGGTGAAGTGCCTCTTTGTATTTTTCTAGAGTCATCGGTCTACTGGGCTGGAATAACCAATGACCTGGACGATCATTCACTAATTCCAGTTCTGGTGGAATGTCAGTGCCGAGGTCTAATTTATACCAATTTTTTCCTGAGCCTGGCCTCTCAAAGGTTGATATTCCTTCTGACCGAGACATTCCTCCTGACAACCTTCCTTCTTCTAAAGTAGGCATAACCCATAATTCATCTTGCTGTTCATAAACGGTAATATCTTTATTGGGTCTGACATTATCCATTCTAGGTGAACTAGCATTCCCCTGTCGATACAGCGCAACGGGTGTTTTAGGCATCTTTAATCTCCTGAAGTTGTAAAAAATTAACTGGTAACGCAGGATTAGGTTTTTCGTTATAACCTCGCGTTTGAGTACAGAGGCACGGGGGCCTTATGGATTGAGCGTTTAGTTAATTTCGCTTCAGAGTTAAAGTTATGCCTATGCTAAAAACCGTTACCAAAATAACAGGGCGGGCCCTAAAGCCCGCCCCATCAAACTATCGACTATCGATTAATAATCGAAGTCGCCGCCGCCCATGCCGCCGCCAGCGCCAGCAGCAGCGCCATCCTTCGGTTCAGGCTTGTCAACGACGATACACTCGGTTGTCAACACCATGCCAGCAATAGATGCGGCATTTTGTAGAGCAGAACGAGTCACCTTCGCGGGGTCAACGATACCAGCTTCAAACATATCGACAAACTCATTTGTCGCTGCGTTGAAACCAACGTTGAACGGCTTTTCTTTGACGCGCTCAGCAATCACAGCGCCATTCAAACCAGCATTTTCAGCAATCCGCTTCAGAGGAGCAGCCAGAGCCCGTGCCACAATCAAAGCACCGGTCAATTCTTCGCCCTTCAGGCTGCTGTTAGCCCACTCTTCCAATTGAGGAGTCAGGTGAGCCAAAGTTGTACCGCCACCGGGGACAATGCCTTCTTCTACAGCAGCTTTGGTAGCGTTAATCGCATCTTCCAAACGCAGTTTGCGATCCTTCATTTCTGTTTCGGTAGCCGCGCCGACTTTGATGACTGCGACGCCGCCAGCCAATTTGGCCAAACGTTCTTGCAGCTTTTCTTTGTCGTAGGAAGACTCGGTTTCGTCCATTTGACGGCGAATTTGTTCGCAGCGGGACTTAACGGCGGCTTCGTTACCTTCGGCAACAATTGTGGTGCTGTCCTTGGTGATGGTGATGCGGCGGGCTTTGCCGATCATGTCGAGCTTGGTATTTTCCAGTTTCAAACCGGCATCTTCGGTGATTAGTTGACCGCCGGTCAATACGGCGATATCTTCTAACATGGCTTTGCGTCGATCGCCAAAACCGGGTGCTTTAACAGCAGTCACGTTCAACACACCGCGCAGTTTGTTGACAACGAGGGTAGCTAAAGCTTCTTTCTCAATGTCTTCTGCAATGATCAACAGCGGGCGGCCGGAACGAGCTACTTGTTCGAGCACAGGTACTAAATCTTGTACCAGAGCGATTTTCTTGTCTGTCAGCAAGATGAAGGGTTCTTCTAGAATCGCTTCCATCCGCTCAGTGTCGGTGACGAAGTAGGGAGAAATGTAGCCTTTGTCGAAGCGCATCCCTTCGGTGATTTCCAATTCGGTGGTCATAGACTTCCCTTCTTCCAGGGAAATCACGCCTTCTTTGCCCACCTTGTCCATTGCGTTAGCAATCATTTGGCCGACTTCATCGTCGTTACCAGCAGAGATGGAGCCGACTTGAGCGATGGCTTTGGAATCTTCTACTTGTTTGGCGTGTTCGGCAATTTTTTCTACCAAAAACGTCGTTGCTTTGTCAACACCGCGCTTAAGGGCGATCGCATTTGCGCCGGCTGCTACGTTACGCAGACCTTCTTTGACCATTGCGTGAGCCAAAACGGTAGCAGTTGTTGTACCGTCGCCTGCTGCGTCGTTGGTTTTGGAAGCTGCTTGACGGATCAAGGCAACGCCTGTATTTTCTACGTGGTCTTCTAGTTCGATTTCTTTGGCGATGGTAACACCGTCATTGACGATCTGAGGAGCTCCGAATTTCTTTTCGAGAACCACGTTACGGCCTTTGGGGCCGAGGGTTACGGCCACTGCTTCGGCCAAAATGTCCATACCGCGTTCGAGGGCGCGACGTGCATTTTCGTTGTAGATGATACGCTTAGCCATAGTTTTTGGGGATGAGAGGGTTTGAGATTTTGGATTGGGGATGATGGATTTTAGTCATTTGCCCCGTGTCATTAGTTGTTTGGCGGCGTTCGCTTTAAACTAATGACTGATGACTAAGGACTGATGACTAATGATTAATTAGTTAACGATCGCCAGAATGTCTTTTTCTGCAAGCAAGACGTATTCGTCTGTGCCGAGTTTGATGTCGGTGCCGGCGTACTTCGAGTAGAGAACTTTGTCGCCGACTTTGACTTCCATTTCAATGCGGGTGCCGTCGTCATTGCGCTTGCCGGGGCCCACGGCCGCGACTTCGCCTACTTGGGGCTTTTCCTTAGCTGTGTCGGGCAGAAGGATGCCGCCAGCGGTTTTTTCTTCGCTAGCGCTTACTTTTACGAACACGCGCTCGCCTAACGGTTTAACGGTAGAAACACTCAGTGATACTGCTGCCATAAATAAATCTCCAGATTACAGATTGTCGTCAGTCAGGGGTCAGGGTCGCTATGAAAGCAACAGCGGACTACTTACAACTGACATATTAGCACTCTCGACTCCTGAGTGCTAATTTAGCTTTAGAAAGGGGCGATCGCAACTTAGTTGTCAGTACGGGTTCCCGAACCGAGCATGAGTTGAAGGGAAGGAGAGGGGGGAGTGCAGGGCTGTTTCATTCTTTTGTAGGGGCAGCCCCCCGTGGCTGCCCCCATGTCTGTGCAGTCGTCTGTGGCGGGCGGGTACGCACGGGGTACGCACGGGGTACGCACGGGGGGTACGCACGGGGTACGCACGGGGTACGCACGGGGTACGCACGGAGTACGCACGGGGTACGCACAGGGTACGCACAGGGTACGCACAGGGTACGCACGGGGTACGCACGGGGTACGCACGGGGGCACTACCCCTACAGAGTCAAAATTCATGTTTTTGGTGAGAATGAAACAGCCCTGGGATTGGAGGCTGTGATGATGACTTTTGATCGCTAACCAATTACTTTTGATTGATGAAGACAATGACAGAAAATAACATGGAATCTTGCAGCCAAGGCTTGAGCGCTTGCGTCCAAAGCCTGGGAATCCCTCAAATCGAGCGGCATATTTTTATCTGTGCCGACCAAACCGTGCCCAAGTGCTGCGATCGGCAAACCAGTCTGGAGGCGTGGAATTACTTAAAAAAACGCTTGCAAGAATTGGGGTTGGACAAGCCAAGTGCCACTCGACCAACCTGCGTCTTTCGCACGAAAGCCAATTGCCTGCGAGTGTGCGTGTCTGGCCCGATTATGGTAGTCTATCCAGACGGAGTGTGGTATCGCGACGTTACTCCACCCGTGATTGAGAGAATTATTCAGGAACATCTCCTAAACTCAAAGGTGGTTCAAGAATACGCTTTCTTGACTCATCCTTTGCCTGTGCCTGCTGAGACCCAGCCAAACATTTAAGTGTAGCGCTGTTTAAAGTACAGGGTTATAGGTAAAGTGTTAAATTTAAGGTTAAGGGTGAAAAATTGAGACAGTTTCGCGTCCTGGCGATCGCACCTGCTACAGCTCCATAAAACTGTAGTTAGGTTCTTGTCTTGCTGGTGCCGCTTCCCGTGTTCCTTGTGTTTCTCAAAAGGTACAGTAAAAAAAATCGATCGCAGGAACTGAGAAATTTTGTGCAAAAATTTCTCAGTGGCAGACACTAAGCAGGTTGCCAAACTACACTAGAAACAGTTAAATACGTAAGTAGGGAGTCTGCTTAAATTTCTCTATATCAGAAGTATCATTTAAAACCGGGGCATTAACCTGAAATTGAACCATCGAGATTAAAGATATTTAACTTGCGCTCTGTTAGGGAATCTGCAATCAATCAAGGCTGATCTTGACAGGGCGATCGTCGATTACAGGTTTGGGCTGCGTTCCAGGTCGTAAGACACTCACAAACAGCCGTCGATTATAGGTTGGAAAGCGGTAATACCCGCCCCGCTTTCCCTCACCGCCATCCCTTCAGTCGATCGTCGTCCTCCACTCCCAGCCGGGTGGCGGGGGACTGACCGAAAAAACAGAAGTGAAAACAAGGAAGTGTGCGGGATACTTTAGCGGGAATAAACATGACAAAGGACAATAATTCAGGAGAACAAAAACGGCTGATGCTGGTTGACGACGACCCCAATTTGATCTTGCTGGTCAAAGACTACTTGGAGTTTCGGGGTTACAACGTCATTACAGCAGAAAACGGCAGAGACGCTCTGGAAAAACTAGAACAAGAAGTTCCCGACTTGATGATCTGCGACGTGATGATGCCGGAAATGGACGGCTACACTTTAGTCAAACACATCAGAGAAGACCCGCGCACGAGCTGGATTCCGGTTCTTTTCTTGTCCGCAAAAGGTCAAAGTTCAGACCGAGTAAAAGGCTTGAGCACTGGCGCTGACGTTTATATAGTCAAGCCTTTTGAACCAGAAGAACTGGTAGCCCAAGTGGAATCTTCTCTGAAAGCAGCATCCCGCTTGATTCGTCACTCAAATCCCGGTATGGAGAGTGGCCCAAAAATTAAGGCGCGCCGCAATGTCGAATTGACTCCCACTGAGTTAAAGGTGGTACAGTTGCTAGCGCAGGGTATGGCAAACCGCCAGATCGCAGACGTGATGAATGTCAGCCAGCGGACTATCGAAAGCCACGTCAGCAATATGCTGGGCAAAACAGGTCTGCACAACCGGACAGAGTTAGCTCGCTGGGCTCTTGAAAGCAAAAAGGCTTGAGCGGAGGTAGTCTGCGCTATGAAATCAGGGGAGCAACATCTACTGCTATGCGCTGGGCGTATGCCTGCTTGGCGGTAGGGCGGTGGGCGCGGTAGTTTGAAGACGCCCTTAACCTTGACACGGCAGTCGGTATTGAGTTACTAGGCGTATAGTTTGTGAGGGTCCCTCGCTCAAAAGCAAGCAGGGTTAAAAGAACCCTCTGGCGGTAGAGCCGAAAATATGAAATACTGGGGAGATGGAGTTTTCTGAAGTCTAATCTATTGCCTCAGTTAGCTCCATGTTGCTAAAATGTGATATTTAGATTAACTTCTTTCTACAATTATTAGGTCTAAGTTTCTATGACAAACTTAATGAACCGCCTTTCTATTTTTGTGGACGGGAACAATATGTTCTACGCTCAACAAAAGAACGGTTGGTTTTTTGATCCTCGCAGGGTGCTCGAATATTTCAAAACTTCGCAGCCGAATGTCATCTTGATCAATGCTTTCTGGTATACGGGTCTGAAAGACCCCCAAGATCAAAGGGGATTTCGAGATGCTTTGATCAGTCTAGGTTACACGGTTCGCACTAAAATTCTTAAGGAATATTACGACGATGCTTCGGGCAGATATTCTCAAAAGGCTAATTTAGACATAGAAATTGTGGTTGATATGTTTAATACCGTGGATCAATACGACCAAGTTGTGCTGTTTAGCGGGGATGGGGATTTTGAGAGGGCGATCGAGCTGCTCCGCTCGAAAAATACTCATATTACTGTGGTATCCACCGAAGGAATGATTGCTAGAGAGTTACGAAATGCTACAGATAGGTATATAGACCTAAATGAAATCAGGGAACATATCGAGAAGATGGATTATTAGTCAGTAGTTAGTAGTTATTAGTCATTAGTCATTAGTCATTAGTTAGTAGTTATTAGTCAGCAGTTATGGGTTATGGGTTATGGGTTATTAATTATTCGTTATTGGCGCGAAACACGGGACTGGTGCTCCCGCCAAAAAACGCATACTTGCTTTCCGATAGGAGCCACCAGTAGCCCAAAATTTTAGACTAAGGTTCAAGTTCCCAGATTCATCTGTGGAGTAAATCTAAAATCTAAAATCTCAAATCTAAAATCTAAAATCGACTGACTGGAGGCTAAAAATCCAGAAAAACGGACAAGTAAAAATCAGGAAAACACTTTTGTAGAGCTATGAAAACTCAACCAAGTCAAGACCGGATTATTATTTTCGATACGACTTTGCGGGACGGAGAACAATCTCCGGGTGCATCTCTAAATGTGGATGAAAAGCTAACTATCGCCCGCCAGTTAGCGAGATTGGGCGTGGATGTGATTGAAGCGGGTTTCCCTTTCACCAGCACAGGAGATTTCGAGGCAGTCCAAAAAATAGCCCGATCGGTTGGCACGGAAAATGGGCCGACAATTTGCGGTTTAGCAAGGGCGAGAAAGGAGGATATTAAAACAGCAGCCGAGGCTCTGAAACCCGCCGTCAAATCGCGAATTCATACGTTTCTGGCTACGTCCGATATTCACTTGGAGTATAAGCTGAAAAAGACGCGGGCTGAGGTTCTGGAAATTGTGCCGGAAATGGTGGCTTACGCTAAGTCTTTTGTGGATGATGTGGAGTTTTCGCCGGAAGATGCTTGTCGCTCGGAACCGGAGTTTTTGTATCAGGTTCTAGAACGGGCGATCGCAGCGGGTGCGACTACTGTTAATATTCCCGATACTGTCGGCTACACGACTCCGAGCGAGTTTGGGGCTTTGATTCGCGGAATTAAGGAAAATGTGCCGAATATCGATCGCGCAATTATTTCAGTTCACGGTCACAATGATTTAGGATTGGCTGTTGCTAACTTTTTGGAAGCTGTGAAAAATGGCGCCAGACAGTTAGAATGCACGATTAACGGGATTGGCGAACGGGCGGGAAATGCAGCTCTCGAAGAGTTGGTAATGGCGCTTTACGTGCGGCGCCAATATTATAATCCGTTCTTGGGCCGGCCTGCGGATTCTGAGGAACCGCTGACAAATATTGACTCGCGCCAAATTTATAAAACCTCGCGGTTGGTTTCCAATTTGACGGGGATGTTGGTGCAGCCAAATAAGGCGATTGTGGGGGCAAATGCTTTCGCTCACGAGTCGGGAATTCACCAAGACGGAGTGCTCAAAAATAAGCGGACATACGAGATTATGGACGCTGAGTCGATCGGCTTAACTGAAAATCAAATCGTTCTCGGTAAATTGTCGGGGCGCCACGCTTTCCACACTCGCTTGAAAGAGTTGGGTTTTGAAATGGCCGACGATGAGCTAAATAAGGCTTTTGTCAAGTTCAAAGATTTAGCGGACAAGAAAAAAGAGATTACTGATTGGGATTTAGAGGCGATCGCCAATAACGAAGTGCACCAAGCACCGGAATTATTCCGGTTAGAATTGGTGCAGGTTTCTTGCGGCGACAAATCTCGCCCGACAGCAACTGTCACTGTGCGGAATCCGGCGGGCGAAGAATTGACCGATGCTGCGATCGGCACTGGGCCTGTGGATGCGATTTACAGGGCAATTAACCGGGTGGTAAACGTACCCAACGAGTTGATCGAGTTTTCTGTACAATCGGTAACAGCAGGAATTGATGCGATCGGCGAAGTAACAATTCGCTTGCGCCACGAAGGCAAAGTATTTTCTGGTCACTCAGCAAATACCGACATTATTGTAGCCTCCGCAGAAGCATACATCAGCGCTTTAAATCGGCTGTATCAGGCATTGCAGCATACTACTGAAAAATCCTCGGAACAGCAAACTGCGATCGCAAATCAAGTTGTTGCAAAAGCACAGCGCTGATAAATTTATTGTCAGCCATTTTTCTTGAAACCAACCGCAGACGAACCCAGATCGAAGCAGATAAATCTCAATTAATCTGCCTTAATCCGGGTTTATCTGCGGTTTAAAATTACTTTTTTTACTAATAACCAAATCTTGAAAAATGCAAGACGAAACCTTAAAAAAAGAGCGGCAATTCCACGATGCTTGGGCATCCACAATCGATATTGACGGCATTCAAGTCAATGATTACTTTGAAGCTTGTACCGCCCCAGAAAATAGATTTATCGTCCAGCAAATGGGCGATATTACAGGCAAACGCCTGTTAGATTTAGGCTGCGGCGCGGGAGAAAATAGCGTTTATTTTGCTAAAAAAGGCGCGCATTGTGTGGCTGCCGACTATTCCCAGGGCATGGTAGACGTTGCTCTGAAATTGGCAGAGAAAAACGGCGTCAAAATAGAGGGCTGCACGGTGAATGCAATGGCTATGGATTTCCCGGACAATAGTTTTGATATTGTTTATGCTTCTAATTTGCTGCACCATTTGCCGGAACCTGAAAAGGCAATTCGCGAAATGCACCGCGTGCTGAAGCCTGGGGGTAAAGCTTGTTTTTGGGACCCGATGAAGCACAATCCGGTGATTAATGTTTACCGCAGGATGGCGACTGAGGTGCGGACTGAGGATGAAAGTCCTTTGGATATTAATATTGTGAAACTTGTTCAATCTTTGTTTTCCGAGACGGCTTATGATACGTTTTGGCTGACATCGCTGTGGATTTTTTTGCGCTTTTATTTGATAGAAAAAGTGCATCCGAATGAGGAGCGTTATTGGAAAAAGATTATCATTGAACAAGAGAGATTGAAACCGGAATATTCTCGGTTGGAAGGGTTGGATGGGTTTTTGAAGAAGTTGCCTTTGATGAAGCGCTTGGCTTGGAATTTGGCTGTGGTGGCAACGAAGTAAGACGATTTTAGATTTTAGATTTTGGATTTTCGATTAAAGAATCGGGAATGACTGATGATATCAGTGGTAGGGTGCGTCAGTTTTGAGATTTTAAATCAGCGCCGAAAGTATTATTCTGACGCACCATTTGTTGTCAGGTGCGTCAGTTCCGAGATTGTTTGTTTGGAGCAAAAATAATCACAACTGACCAATAATTTCTTGATGGTACAAGCCCCCGCATTTATCCGTGGAATCAATCCAAAATCGAAAATCGAAAATCCTCAAGCCCCCGCATTTATCCGTGGGGTCAATCTAAAATCTAAAATCTAAAATCTAAAATCGATTGACGCACCCTACTGAAAACTCTAAAAGAAGTACAATAAGTCAAAGCATTTAATTAAGAGGCTAATTATGCCAGAAACTATTACTGCTATCTACGAAAACGGGGTTTTTCGTCCCTTGAGTCCTTTGTCATTGAATGATGGGGAAACTGTGGAAATCACAATTGTAGCGGAAGTGTCGCCGGAAGAACTCAAGGGCGATCGCGAAAAGGCGATTAAGTTGATGGATGTACGAAAATTGATGGGTTTGCCAACAAAACAGTTTAAGCTAGATGCAGCCGCAGAACAAAAGCGGCGCGAACTGTTTGAAAAACTCAAGGGAAGAGTGGGGAAACCTCTTTCTGAAATCGTTATTGAGGATCGTGGCCCGTGGTAAATGCCTATTTCTTAGACACCAGCGCTTTGGTTAAACGGTATGTGCCTGAATTGGGAAGTAATTGGATTCAATCAATTACTCTTCCTGCAGCAGGTAACTTTCTCGCGATTTCTCAGATTACTTGGGTGGAGGTATGCAGCGCTTTTTCACGCCGTCAACGAGAGGGTAGTCTATCTGTCGATGAGGTTGACCAACTTATGGAAGATTTTCGCACGGATTTTGACAACCAGTATGAAGTTCTTGAAGTCGATCGCACTTTGATAGAAACAGCGGGCGCACTGGTGATGCAAAACCCGCTGCGGGCTTATGATGCTTTGCAATTAGCGTCAGCTTTGCGCGTTCAATCTACTCTCGTTTCCGTGCCAGATACTCAACTGGTTTTTGTTTCGGCGGACAATCGATTGCTGAATATTGCTCATTCAGAAGGGTTGGCGATTGATAATCCTAATAATTATCCGTAATCAAGCTGTGTGTAGTAAGGACTTTAGTCCTCATAAAAATCAGAGGACTAAAGTCCTTACTAGCAAATAATTTTAGTGCGATCGTTATTTATAGAATTTCTTTCAAAGTTTTAACTAAAATTTGATTCTGTTCATCAGTACCTACACTAATCCGCAATTTGTCTTCCAATCGCGGCTGATTGAAGTATCGAATCAAGATTCCCCGTACTTTGAGTGTTTGATAAATCCTTTCTGCATCGCCGTTGGGTGGCCTAACTAACAAAAAGTTGGTTTGCGAGGGCCAAACTTCAAAGCCTAATTCCTGGAAACTAACGGCGAGTTTTGCTCGCGAAGCCTTAATTTTTTCGGCGTTGGCTGTTTTGTGGTCTTGATCTGCGATCGCAGCCGCCCCCACTGCATAAGCTAAAGCATCCACATTATAGCTGTCTTTGATTTTATTTAATTCAGCCAGCAGCGCCGGATTTGCTATGGCCAAACCCAGCCTCAATCCTGCGAGGGAATAACCTTTTGAAAGCGTTCTCAAAACTATAACATTACTGTACGTTTCTGTCAAGTTCAAAGCATTTTCTTCGGCGAAATCTACATAAGCTTCGTCGATGACAAGAATGCCCGATAACTCTTTAGCTAGTTTCTCCAAATCTGCCACAGATATGGCTGTTCCCGATGGGCTGTTTGGCGAAGCTACAAAGGTTACTGCCCCTCTGGCTGCTATTAATAAATCGACTGGTAACTTGTAGTCGTCGGGATAAGGAACTTCGACAAATTCTGCCTCTTGAATTTCTGCCAAAGTGCGGTACAATACATAGGTAGGCGCGGGACAAACAATCTGTTTCCCAGATTCGCCGACAGCGCGAACTATCAAGTTTAATAAATCGTCGCTGCCGTTACCTACCGCAATCCAATCGTCAGGTACTCCTAAAACTTTACTAGCAGCAATGCGGAAACTTTTGCCCGTTGGATCTGGATAGCGTCGCAGCATTTCTCCGTCTATTTCCTCAAGCACTTTTAAGGCTTTGGGAGAAGGCGGATAGGGATTTTCATTAGAATTTAATTTAATAATTTTTGTGCCTAGCGGTGGCTGTTCTCCCGGCACATAGCCAGACATTTCGTGGATGCTTTTGCGAAAGTAATTCATCTATATAATTGAGTTTTGTGGAACGGGCCGGAGAGCCCGTTCTTGATAATGGTGCAAGATATATTGAGTTTTGTGGAACGTGCCGGAGAGCCCGTTCTTGATAATGGTGCAAGATATCAAGTTAAACAAATTATATCAAACAATTAGTGACTATCCGCGTTATACCCAAATCAATTAACTTTTGCATATCCGCTCGATCGTCCACCGTCCAGGCTACAATGTCAACTCCCTGACTCCGGCTTTCTGGAATTAGTGCGGGGTTTTCCAGCAACACGCGGTACTGGCTGCTAATCAAATTATCCCGATGCGCCACAGCGTGAGCTAATTGAGTTTTGTATGCTTCTAGATTAGCAACAATGTGTCCGATCGCCAAATCGCCAGATAGCCGCCGCACTTGTTCCAGAAATCCAGCGTTAAAGGAGGTAATAACGCATTTATGTTGGATTT
Source organism: Microcoleus sp. B4-C2 (assembly GCF_036705265.1). NCBI lineage: Bacteria > Bacillati > Cyanobacteriota > Cyanophyceae > Oscillatoriales > Microcoleaceae > Microcoleus > Microcoleus sp. B4-C2. Next base: position 66,382 of record NZ_JAUBUB010000001.1, on the reverse strand, counting down.
TTTCGCCCTTCAAACTATTGACAAAATCCGCGACATCTGCATCCGACCACTCGCAGTGTGGCTTGACATCAAAGTAAAGAAATTTATCAACATTTTTGAGTATAGCTAATGATTCTTTTAAGGTAGGAATTTTTTGTTGTGAAAATTCATCGCTAAACCATTTTCCCGCATTAAGTGTCTGCAATTGAGACAGGGTTGTTTCCCTAACTTTGCCAGAAACTCCAGTGATTCTATCTAATGTGGCGTCGTGAAAAATCACTGGTACGTTGTCGGCGGATAGCTGGATGTCAAATTCGATCGAATGAGCTCCACGGGCGATCGCCAGTTCAAAAGCTGCTAAAGTATTCTCAGGGGCGATCGCTGAAAATCCCCGATGTGCGATAATTTCTACATTCACTGTCTTGTACCCTCTAAAAAATCTGCCACAGTTTGATTAAAAGTTTCCGGTTGAGTCAAAAAAGACCAGTGATTCCCCGGTACTTTTGCAACAGTAAGATTTTTCAAATATCTCTTGTATGGCTGCATTTGCCAAGCCATGCGATTTACGCCTTTTTCCGGCTGTACAAACAAAGTTGGTATCTCAATATTTTCAGTTAAACCGGCAACTTTCATCACTTCTGAAAATATCTGATTTCTGGCTGCAATCGCAAATTTACTGCCCCAATTTCCGTCGGATTTTGGTTCGATTTGCTGTTGGAATACCATTTGCTGCACATCACTCCAATCTGCGAATTCTCCCGATTGTTTAGCTGCTGCTTCTGCTTGGGATAAAGTCGCAAACGGGCCCACACATTTGAGACAGTCTAATTTTCGGTAAACAATTGGCAAGGTGAGTTTCATCGCGGCGGGCAGTTTGGTGATGAAGATGGGGTCTACTAAAATCATACTGCAAAAGCGATCGGGATTTTGCCTCGCCCAAATCGGTGCTAGTTTTCCCGTCCAAGAATGTCCTAAAATGTGGGCGTCTGGCCAGTTGAGATGTGCCATCAAAGCTTCTAAATCTGCGATCGCACTTTCAAAAGTATAGCCTGTTTTCGGTTTGCTACTCTCTCCGTGACCGCGCATATCTGGCGCTACAATATGATAGCGGTTGGACAAGTAATTGCCCAAGCTAGTCCAGACACACGCACTATCTGCTAAACCATGTAACAATAGCAAACGCGGAACTTTGGTTTTCCCTGTTTCTGGCTGCCATTCTAGGTATGAAAGCTCGATTTCTGGTAAGTGCAAAGTGTTACGACTTGGCATGATTAGGGGGTTTTATATTTGGATAAATTTGATTTAACTTTTTTATGAACAGGCAAGATGCCTGTTCCACAAAGAGTGAATTTTATTGTACGGTTTTCCTCAACAGGCTTGCGGGCCTGTTTCACAAAGAATAAATCTTTTTGTGGGGTGGGGTGGGCTTCTAGCCCGCCCTTCTGACTTAACCTTTGCCCTTCAAACTCAACAAGATAAACTGAGTTTTCTGCGCTTCATCAAAATTGTCATCGCTGACCAAAACTAAACTCTGGCTGCCATCTGGCAAGCGCGGGCCGAGGGTCATCCCCTCTAAATTGTACAGCGGAATTCCGAGTTGGCTTAAGTCTAGGAGCAACTTTTTCTTAACAGGTTCGACGGCCACTCGTCCTTTGAAACTTTGGATTCTAGAAGTATCTGTAGCCGCCCCAACCGCTACTTGATAAATCCTAGCGCTGTATCCCGACAGGCCAAAAGAACGTTCTAAACTCAGAATCTGACCGCCACCGATTGTCACTAATTCTGTTAAACCGTTCAAAATAGTCATGGGAACCTGGTCTAGTGTGTAAAGATTTTCCGAGACTAATTGCGGCGTTTTATCGACGATGATATAATGTAAAAGACGGAGTTTGCTTGCCTGTTCGGGGTCTAAATCTTGCATTAACGGGGCTTCCGTAGCTGCGAACAAACGAAACGGATCAAGACCGCCCGGACTAAAGGTTTCTGGGTCGATAGTTAAAGATTCAAAACCTAAATTGTCCACCACTCCTTGCTGCTGTTTTTCATCGCTGGCATCGGGAATATAGCGCTTTGGTATCGGCAAATTTCCCCGCATTTTCCCTGTTTGGAGGTCAAATTCTCCGAGAAAAGGAGGGATGCCCACATGAGTAACGCCTTCGCTGGCGACAAATACTGAATTGCGGGGAGAAAGGGCGATGCCTTCGGGATTGATGGAACCCCAAGAGAAGGTTTCACCGTCTGCTTTTTTGAGGGATGTAACGCCGTCAACGGTAACTTTTTTCAGGCGAATGTTGCCGGGGTCACTTGATGTGAGGTCGAGTCGGAGACTGTAAAATCTGGCTTCTCCGTTTTCGCTGGGGTCGTCGGAAAGAGCGTAAAAGCGATAAGCTTTGGAAGTGACTGCGCTAATACCTTTGGGATCGTAGGTAATTCCTGACAAACCGCCGACGGGTACTCCTTCAAAATTCATTTTTGGCAATTCGTACTCGCCCAAAAATTCTAGGGACAATTCTGGAAAAGAGCGGTCTTTTGCAACTGCGGGAGGGGGGGCGCAAGCTGTGCAAACAGTTAAGAGAATTAGGGCTAGACTAAATAAGCGTAAAATGCGTTGGCGAAGCCCGCCCCTACGGGGGCTACGCCAACGAAGAGGATCGCCCAGCGTCTTTAAATCCCAATAATTGCTCAGTGCGGTGACATTTATTTTGTTGCTCTTGTTGAACTGTTTGCTTTTGTGCCATCTTGGTGACATAATTTATACCGTTTTGTAGATATGCAAAACTTGATGTTTCCAGAAAAGATGCCGAATCGCGGCAACCAAATTTTAAGAATGAGAAGTTCTGTACCAATTGGGTGCTTGCTTTTCTTGTGGCTGTGTGCTGGTTCTATTGCTAGCGCCCAAACTAATCCACCAGCCCTCGATCAATTTTCTCCTAATCCTCTAGAAATTACCACACCCGATCCCCTAGCTCCTGCCAGTGAATCTTTGAGCAGCACTCAGCGGGACGAACTGACAGCGGCTTTGGAAGAGTTAAACTTAGAAGCAGCGGCTAAACTGCAAGCTGGAGACGGCGCGGGTGCTTTTGAAATTTGGTTCCGAGAATTGCGGCTGCGGAGGTATCTGGGCCCGGCGGCGGAAATTGCTGCTTTGAGTCGGGTGGGAAGTGTTGCTTGGAGTAATGGTAAAAACCTCGAACTACAGCTTATTACCAAACGGTTGCAAGCAATTCAAAAAGAGGTCAAATCCCAAGTACCACTTAATACTGAGTTGCTCCCCGCCTTCGCTGCGGCTTTTCAGCAGGTGCGCGCTAAAGGCCCGACTGTAGAAGTTTACCAAGAAATTCTCGAAAATGCGCGCCAAAACCAAGATATATTGGCTGAAGGTCAGATTTTGAAGGCGATCGGGCTTATTCACATCAATTGGTTGAGTTACGATAAAGCTGCTCCCGTGTATGAGGAATTGGCAACTTTAATTCAGGAAAATCGCGATTTATTTGCTGCTAATTCTGCTGTGCAAAATTCTGCTGTTGTTGCGGGAAACGGTGCGCCGCCGCAGCCTGTAACTCCTCCAACTGAGGTAGATACTCTGAGACAGTTGGCCTATGTTTACCAGCAGTCGAAACAACCCCTAAAGGCGATCGCAGCTAGGGAAAAACTAGCATCAGTGTATCTTAACTTGCAAAATCCCAGCGCTATACCTCCGCTCAAAATTGCGATCGCCAGTGATTACCAAACCATAGGTCAAATCAATTTAGCAGCTCAATACTATCAGGAAGCGTACAATTTAGCCGTCCCCATTCAACAGTATGCCCAAGCTAGTGAAGCTTTAGATAAATTAGCATTACTTTATCGATCGCAAAAGCAATGGGAGCCTACTTTGCGGATTTATCAAATGCAGTTGCTGTTAGAAGAGCGGGCTTACAATTTCTACGGATTGATGAACACTTATGACAATATCGGTCAAGTTTATCAAGAGATGAAGGCTTACGATAAAGCTTTGGAATCCTATCAAAAAGGGTTGGACGTGGCTAAAAAATTGGGACACAGACAAGAGTATTTTGCTAAGAAAATTCAAAAAGTCAACAAGCAATTGCAAAAAACTTCGTAGTTATCCGCAGGCAATAATGACAAATTGCAAGGTGAGTAATTTAAACGCAGTAAGGTGTGCAACGCACGCCTTACAAAACTACTTTTGAATTGTAGGTTTCTCGCGAAATAGAGTAATATAGTACATCGGTTTCGTAATAACGAGCATTTTTTTCATATTTCATGCCAACTTTCTGTATCACTCGCTGGGAGGCGATATTTTCTGGTCGGGCGATCGCAACTATTCTATCCAAATTTAATATTTTAAATCCATAATTTAGACTAGCAAAAGATGCTTCTGTCACCAATCCCTGATTCCAATAAACTTTGTCTAGCGCATAGCCCAGCTCAACTTCCGGTGTCTGATCCAGAAAAGCCAGTCCGCAGCGACCAATCATTTTACGGTCTATTTTATGTACTAAAGCCCACATTCCGAAGTTGTTTTCTGCCCAACGTTTGAGCATAGTATGAATGGCGATTTCTGTTTCTTCTATAGTTTTAACTCCTCTCAAGTATTTCATTATTTCTGCATCACTGTAGATGCGGTACAGCTCATCTAAGTCGTCTGGCGTAAATTGTCTCAGATACAATCGGGCTGTCTCTATTTCTTGCATAAGTTATACCCAAAAAGGCTAATACACTTTCATTGGGACGACGGTGAAATGTAAAATCAATTTCTTCAATGCAGTGAACTGCATTTTGAAAACCCAGCATTTGACACAGTAACTAAAACCAGTGGTCAACTCTATGTCTAAAGGCATAAAGTGGCAAGTAGCGGATATCCGCAATTGTAATAAATATGGGTGACTGAGCGCTGTCAGGTTTGATAATTTGCTGGATCTGTACAATATTTCCTAATTTGACTGACTCTATTTGCTACAATTATTAGTTGGATATATTGTACAGCTTTTTTGCTCAAAGCTGAGCGAACTGATCTCGCCCGCGGGCCCTACAAGCCGCGCAGCGAAAAAAAAGCTCGATATCCTCACAAAAAGCCGCCGAATTTAGCAGCATAATAGCTTCTGCAATCTAAAATCTAAAATCTAAAATCTAAAATCGGATGACTCTTTCCTCACCAGTAGCAGACACCAAAAACAAATCCGGCCAGGAAACAGACTGGCGGTTATTCATGAGGTTGGCATCTTACGCAACCCGCAGCAAACGCTTGTTGATTATTTCGATCGCACTATTAGTACCGCTAGCAGTCTCAGGAGCAATTCAACCCATTCTCATCGGACAGGCAATTTCGGTAATTCGCTCGGAACCTACCTACGAATTCTTGCGGGGAGTGCCTTTATCTGCTGCATTGAATATTTTGGCTATTTTGCTCATGCTAACTATAACACTTAGATTAGCACTGCAATCACTTCAAGGCTATTTAGTCACGAAAGTAGGGCAAATAATTACTACTGATATTAGAAATGATTTGTTCGCCCACGTCACATCGCTAGCAGTGAGATTTTTCGATCGCACTCCTGTCGGTAAATTGATGACTCGCCTCACCAGCGATGTAGAAGCTTTGGGAGAGGTTTTCTCTTCAGGGGCGATCGGCATTGTCAGCGATCTATTTTCAATTTTAGTAATTGCCATTTTCATGTTTACTATGCAGTGGCAACTAGCTTTAATGTTGGTGCTGATGATGATACCAATTACCGCTGTCATAGTTTATTTTCAGTACCAATATCGCATAGCCAATTACAATACCAGAGAAGAACTTTCTGAACTCAACGCACAACTGCAAGAAAACCTGACTGGTATTGGCGTAGTGCAGCTATTCCGCCGCGAAAGGTTCAATTCACAATTGTTTCGCGTGACCAATAAACGCTACATTAAAGCAGTTGATAAAACTATATTTTACGACTCAGCCGTATCGGCGACATTAGAATGGATTGCTTTAGTAGCGATTGCAGCCGTTTTGTGGATGGGCGGCCAAAGAGTTTTAGCCGGTAATCTTAACTTCGGTACTCTCTCGGCATTCATTTTATTTGCTCAGCGTCTCTTCGATCCGCTGCGGCAATTTGCTGAGAAATTCACGGCAATTCAAGCAGGATTTACCGCTGTCGAACGCATTAGCGATATTCTCAATGAACCGATCGAAATTAAAGATCCAACTAGCGGGAAGAAGGAAGGGCACAACACGGATTTTGACACGGATACACGGATGTTTGAAGGGAGAGGGAAGAGGGAAGAAGGCAGAAGGGCAGGTTATTCACCGTTGTTGATAACTGGACATCCAGAGGCAACGGCTTACAACTTGTCTCCGGTCGATCGAGAATTGCCAGATAATCATCAAAATCCAGCAAGTTCAGAATATCGTTTATTGTCTAACAATCCCAAATCACCCCCCGACAACACCACCTTGCTAAGGGGGGGAGAAAATGCCAAATCGCAGAATTCTGAATCGGGAGAAATCCAATTTGACAACGTGTGGTTTGCTTACAAAGAAGACGAATATGTTTTGCAAAACCTCAATTTCACCATCAAATCCGGCGAAAAAGTAGCATTAGTGGGCCCCACCGGTGCGGGCAAAAGTTCGATTATCCGTCTCCTGTGCCGCCTTTACGAACCTAGCCGAGGACGGATTCTGGTTAATCATGTCGATATTCGGGATTTGCCTCAAGCAGAGTTACGCAGGCACATAGGCGTGATTATCCAAGATGGCTTTCTATTTGCTGGTGACGTGAAGAGCAATATCAGCCTGGGAGAAAGTTACTCGATTGAGGAAATTCAAGCAGCAGCAGAAAAGACTAATGTTGCCCGTTTAATCGAACAGTTGCCTCAAGGTTATGATACGCAATTGCGGGAACGGGGAACGAATCTTTCGGGGGGACAAAAGCAATTATTAGCCTTTGCTCGCGCGGCTATTCGCAATCCCAGTATTTTAGTTCTAGACGAGGCAACTGCTAGTTTGGATGTGGGGACGGAAGCTTTAATTCAAGAAGCTCTAGAGCGTTTGATGGCTGACAGAACGGCGATAATTATTGCCCACAGGCTCTCGACTATCCGAAATGTCGATCGTATTTTAGTGCTCAAACGCGGGCAGTTAGTAGAGTCTGGCAGCCACGAAGAATTGTTGCAGCTAGAAGGTTTGTATGCCAGTTTGTACAATTTGCAAATGCTGGGAAGTTAATATACTGAGATGTTGCACCCTTCTCAATAAGCTTTTTATGAACAGGCAAGATGCCTGTTCCACAAGACAATTCACTCTTTGTGGAACAGGCCGGAAAGCCTGTTCTTGAGAATGGTGCAAGATGTGAGTATATGAAGGAAAGCACGACACGGATTTTGACACGGATACACGGAGGAATTATCGATAAGAGGGAAAATTATCCGAATACCCAGATACCCGACTTCTTCAAGAAGTCGGGTATCTAAAAGAATCTAAAATCTAAAATCTAAAATCTAAAATCGGCTCACTTGCCCGAAATCATTTTCCCCAGGGTTTCCGGCAAGTGAATTATATGTTGAAACAACTGATTTGGGCCGATGCCAAACAATAACTGCATCGCCAGCACAATTGCTGCTAAAGCAATCGCTGTCCCGATGCTGGCTTTCAACACTTTAAAAGCCCAATTAAACACCAGCCAAGATACAAGTAACGAAGCAATTAAGATAATTAGTTCTATTGGCATATAACATTTTTAACTCTATTTTAACTCTACATAACTTACGCAGCAATCCCAAAGCAAGCGGGTTTTTTATCTGTGTTAAAGGCTCAATTTCTGTATTTCTGTAAAAAACCCGGTTTCTGCGTCCAAGATTACTTTACTTATTACTTTAAGCAATACTGCCGCGCTTCCGTGTTTCCTTATAAGAAATTCCGACATTTTTCAAGCCAGCTTTAATCATTTGCTGCTCTAACAAAGCGAAAAAGCGAGTTCGATCGCCCCCCGTGACTACCGCTTGATTATGAGCTTCTGCTAGCGTCACCGGATAGCCGCCGCCTTTGTGTACTTGAGCCAGCATCATTCCCAATGCTAAATCTAGCTGTGCTGTATCTTGTGCTACCCATTCCGGCACTTCTATTCTAGCAATTTCTGTGCCAACGTGAACGTAACAGAAATAGACGGAATTAATGCCGTACAAATCTAAAATTCGAGCTTGGGATTTCCACAAAGGGCTTCTTTGTCCCGGTGACAGGATTGTTGCCCACAATATGGCATCCCGCAAGGGTTCAAATTCTTGACAAGGTGCTTTGTCGGCGAAAGAAATTGTGGCGGCAAATCCGACGTTCGGGCAATTTGTCATGCAGTCTGGTACTTCGTGGGTGCAAGCTTCAAACCGCAAAAAAGATAAGCTTTCGCTGCTGCGAGAAGCGCTTAAGTATCCTAAAAGGGGAATTCCTGCTAAACGCAACTTGTCCCAAGATTCTAAAATTGGCAGCAAAATTTGATCGCGCGCTTCGGTGGGTAACTGTTCCAAAAACCAATAAATCAGGGAACCGTCTACCATTGCTAAAGCTGGCGCGGGCAATTTATTGTCGTTAACTTTTGCCCAATTGCAGCCCATTTCTGCTAAGGCAATTGCTTCGGAAACTGCTCGCCGGTATCCCATCCATTCTTCGGTTCTAATTCCCCACTGTCGCGAACCGTACAAGTCTTCGGGTTTGTAGAAAACTTCGGGTACGCTGTCTAAAACTGGGTGGCGACTTTGGCCGTAGTGTAGCATGACTGTGCCGACGTTTAGCAGGTAGCAGTAGGCTATTTCGTGATGGTTGGGGGAAATTTGCGATCCGTCTGTGGCAAAGACTGTGTGAGAGGCGGGGGGTGCGGTGATGTAGGTGCGATCGTCTAATGGCTCGATCGGCGTGGCAGCATTGAATAAAGTGCGATCGCGCCAATTCTCTTGCAATTCCACCAATTTTTCCTGTTCCGCTGCAGCCTTTACCAGCAAATTCTGAGCCACTTCCAAACGTTGGCGAGCGGCAGCCGCTTCCACATTCAAATGTTGGCTCATTCCCTGCATTGCCTTGGCTGCTTTAGTTAAATCGAGCATGGGTTTTAAGTCTCAATATTAGAAAGCTTTCAAGCTGATAAATTATCAAAACACTTTTCAATTTTTTGGTTCCGAATCTGGTTTTTTTGTGATAGACGCGGTTTAATTAACTAAAACACTTCGTGCGTGCGCGCCCCCAGAAATAGTAAAAAAACCAGGTTTTTGAGGTCAAGAGTACCTGCAATAGTCTAAAAAAAAACCTTTTTTTTTTGTCGATCGGCTTGCTTTTTTGAGAAATTTCTGTTATATTTATCTTATAATGGGATGGTGGCAAAAATATTATTTTTGCCACCATCCCATTATAAGATAAATACCATGTCTACGCCGCAAAAGTCAACCAAAAAAATGTAAATTTTTGTGATTTTTTTTAAAATCTGAAAAGCGAAAAAAATCACCACTGTGAACAAATCTAACATCAACAGTCGATCGGCAGCCAATCGGCAAAATCTCCGGCAAACTGCGACAGAGAAAGCAATTGAACTGGTGGATTTTGAGCCACAGATTCCCGTTCTGGCAAAGTATTGTAGCCCCAATCAGCCAAAAATAACCTCACCTGAGATAAATCCGACTGCTGCTTCACCGACAGCAAAGTTTTTAACCTGTCTTCCACAAACCAAATAGTCGAATCTTTGCCAGACGCGGCCAAAAATTCCCGCAAAATTTGGTGCTTAGGCTTGTTGTATTCCTTGCCAAAAATTAACTCTGACGGCATTTGTACGCCTGCTAGTTGCAAAAGTTCCCGCACAAAACGGCCTTCCTTTGTAGTGACGATCGCCACTTTCACCGAACTCTCCTGCAACGAGTGCAAGCGATCAGCAACCCCTGGATAAAAGCGGTGCAAAGACAGCCACCCAGCTAAATCCTCAGCAATCCAATTATCCCGCAATCCGTCTAACATAGCGCCGACAGACTGCGCTTTTAAATTATTTTCGGTCAACAAATACGGTACTATATTAGGCCACTCCAGCAAAATTTGCTCTGGAGAAATTCCTGTCAGCAGTGCGCGGATCAGCAGCGGCATTTCCCAACCAGTTTCGATGGCGGGCCGCACTCGGTAAAAACTCAAAGCTAAATCTGGATCGGGCACTGTTTCGACGGGTTTCCAGATTTGACAGTAGGTACGCCAAGCGGTTTGGAAATATTCGATTAGTCCGTCACAAATCACACCGTCAAAATCAAGAGCTAGAATTGTCGGAAAGTTATTAGCCATCAATCGATTTTAGATTTTAGATTTTGGATTTTGGATTGAAGAATTGAAGAATTGGAGAATTGAAGAAAGCGATATCACTGATGAATCCGGGGACTGGTTATCGGATAGTATTTTTGGGTTGTACCAGGATAAGAACGGGGGCTTGTACCCTGGCTGCTTTCGGTCACTGGATTGAATAATTGAAGAATTGACTATGCAAACACTCAGCAATGATTGGTCAAGAGTCGTTATTAAAAAGACTGAACTAGCGGTTGATCTGCGATCGATTCTAGTCCTTGGGACTGCAACAATTGCGTCCACTCGGTCGTCAGCCGCGAATCATTGGGTGCGAGGCGTCGCATTTCGGCTAGAGTAGCAAGAGTCTCGTACCAAATCCCATTTCTAGCATAAGCAATCACCTTAGCCATAGGGTCGGGATTTGCCAAATCGTTCTTGAGATTTGCCTGGGGTTCAATTCGCTGCATCCATCCTTTAACAATATAATCTCCAGAACGCTCCAGAGGATCGCAGGCTAGCGCAAACGACCACACATATCGCTTACCAACCTCAATTTTTTTTGTCTTGTCTTTCTCAGAAAGGTTAACTCCAACTATTCCGGCTTTGTCATTTTTTAAAGTAGTTTCGTAAACTACTTCGGATTCATCTGCGTTTAGCAAAATAAACTCTACTTGAGCTGCCGGTTGAGAAACATATACAAAAAATGTTGGCGACTCTGTTAGCGTTAAGCCAATATTGCTTTCAGGTACTAAGGGAGTAATGAATAAACCATCCCGTAACTTACAGCCTCGATGCGTTCCCCCTTGCCGATTGTCGGGGGCTGTTACATCGGGAGGTGTGAAATTAACATTCTGACTCAGCAGGATTGGTGCGGGCACAGCCTGCATCGGTGTCAGCAAACTGGGGAGAGTAACGGCGATCGCCAATACAGTCATCACCAGTGCAGTAAAATTTATAAAACGTTTCATTTTTCCACCAACTTGTAGAAATATTTATAGAGTACATCTCTAATGTTAACCCGGAGTTTTAGCTCCGGGCGCGATCGAGTGAATTTGTCAATCGATTTTAGATTTTAGATTTTAGATTTTAGAGGCGACCCCACGGATAAATGCTCTTTCTTGAGGATTTTCGATTTTGGATTTTGGATTCATTCCACGGATAAATCACGTGGCGGGTACCACCTTTGAAATTCGTGGTCAATTTTCACATCGCCATCGGCCGATCGACAAAACTTCAAGAAATAGCGAGATTTAAAGAGGCGCAACCAGTGGTTGAGCTGCAACTGATTCCAGTCCTTGGGACTGCAATAATTGCGTCCACTTGGCTGTCAGCTTCACATCCCCCGGTGTCTGGCGCCGCATTTGGGCTAAAGTAGCGATAGTTTCGTACCAAATCCCATTTTGAGCATAAACGTTGAGCCTAGTCATGGGGTCGGGATTTGCCAACTCGCTCTTGAGAGTTGCCTGCGGTTCAATTCGCTGCACGAACCCTTTAACAACTAAATCCGCAGCTCGGTCTTCGGGGTCGCAAACTAGCGAAAATGACCACACGTATCGCTTACCAACTTCAAGGGATTTGTTGTTGTCCACGGTAGCAGGAATAGTAACTCCAACAATCCCAGATTTGTCTAGTTTAAATGTTTTTTCGTAGACGACTTCCTCTTCCTTGTCGTTGAGCACAGTAAACTCTATTTTTGCAGAGGTTTGAGGAACATAGACAAAAATTGTGGGAGAATCCGTTAGGGTTAAACCGATATTAGTTGGAGGTACTAAAGGAGTAATAGATAAACCCGCTGGACAAAGCTTGTTGCCGCGATGTGTTCCTCCTTGTCGGTTGGCGGGGGCTGTTACATCGGGAGGCTTGAAATTAACATTTTGACTCAGCAGAAGCGGCTGGGATTGTGCGCGCATCGGTGCAAGTGAACTGGGTAGGGTAGCTGCGATCGCAGATACGGCGACGGCAAGTGTAGCCCGATGTAGAAAACATTTCATTTTGTTGTACCTTTCACTATAATTGCAAACACAGGCATTCGCTGATGGCGATAAATATTTTTGAGATGCTAGTCGAGGGCGCAGATACACAATTTATACCTTGACATATCATCAATAACATTAATTAATTCGAGCGGCAAGTGGATTCTCTGTCGGAAAAATCCGGTTGCCTAGGTCGCAAGTATCATTGGATACAGTTGGTCGCTACGTAAGGTAAATTTTTGTAACAAAGTGGTCGGAGTTTCCGAGTGTTCTAAGATGGAGGAAGTCTCCAGCAGGCGGGAAATGTGAAACAACTGCTGTTCCAGAAACGAGTCAAACTTTTATGCTGGGATAATGAGTAAAATATCTAACAAAATTCGATCGGCAGTGGCTCAAGTGAGTCAAAGGTATAAACCATCACTAGCATTGGCTAAGTCTGTATTAATTGCCAGCGCGGCAGTAACATTATCCTTGATGGGAGCCAGACAGCTAGGAATACTCGAACCAGTAGAATTAAGCGCTTATGACCAAATGGTGAGGTGGCGTCCCGATGAACAGCCAGACTCGCGTTTGCTAGTTGTGGGGATTACCGAAGCAGACATTCAGAAACTGAATCAGTGGCCAATATCCGATCGCAAAATAGCCGAAATCTTACAAAAACTGGAAAAAATGCAGCCGGCAGTCATCGGTTTAGATGTACTGCGAGACGTACCTTTAGGAGACGGGCGCGAGGAATTGACTAAATTTTTACAAAAAAGCGATCGAACGATCGGGGTATGTTTAGTCACCGACGGAAGCCCGGACAATCCCGGTTCTCCGCCTGCGCCGGGGCTGCCACAAAACCGGGTGGGATTTGCAGATTTCGGAGTCGATCCCGGTGGCATACTCCGCAGGGCTTTATTATTTATGAAACCGCCGAAAATTGAGGGCAACTCTTCTGCCCAAAAACATCTTTGCAATGACAATTCTCAAGTTTTATATTCCTTCAACCTCCAGCTAGCACTCCGCTACCTGCAAGGGCAAAAAATCTATCCCAAACTGGCACCAGATCAATCTTTATGGCTGGGAGAAACTCAATTAAAACAACTAGCAAGCAATGACGGAGGATACAAAAATGCCGATGTCAGGGGATATCAAATATTAATTAACTATCGTTCCAGGCGGCAAGTCGCAAACCAAGTCAGAATTACCGATGTTTTAGAAGGGAAAGTTAACCCAAATTTAGTTAAAGATAAAATAGTTCTCATCGGTTACACCACAGAAACCGTTAAAGATTTATTTTATACTCCTTACAGTGGGCGACAGCAAAGCAACCAATTCATGCCTGGTATCGTGGCACACGCACAAGTAGTCAGCCAAATTCTGAGTGCTGTTTTAGACAACAGACCGATGTTTTGGTTTTGGCCGGAATGGGCAGAAATCATGTGGATTTCGGCATGGTCAATTGTGGGAGGAACCTTGGCATCGCGGATGGCTCACCCAGCGAAGTTGACAGTGACATTTGGAGCACTGCTGTCCGGGTGCTGCGCGATCGGCTTTGGGATTTTTCTGTTGGGAGGGTGGGTGCCTGTGGCAGCGCCAGCCTTAGCATTAATCGTAACTGGCGGTAGCATTGTATCAGCAGAGAGATTTAATAAAGCCGGATACGGGAAAGCAATTAGCGATCGAGTAAAACAAGTCTTCAAAATCGAAATAGACCAAGCCAAAAAAGAACAGCAAGTCGCAGAAATCACAGAATCTGATTTCTTTAAAGAATTGCAGCAAAAGAAAGATAAACTGAGGATTAGCAAACAAGAAACCTCTGAAAAAGCATCTTCCGAACCCCAAGAAATAATTGCCATTACCCCAGAGCTTCCCAAGGTCGAAAGTCAGACAGACGATTACTTAGCTCAGTTGCAGGAAAAAGCCAAACAGCAGAAGCAGCGCGCCGCCGTGACTGAATCGGAAAGCGGCTCTCAAACAGGTGTCCCCATCAATGGGGGCGGCGGTGCTAGTTCAGCCGAAACCAAACCTGATGACGAGTTCAGCGATTTGCAAACCAAAGCCAAACAGATGCGGCAGCGCAGGGGCGGCCAAAAGATGATAAAAGATGAAAAAATTGATAGTTTAGCAGACAAGGAGGATTTGGGGGACAAGGAAGAATGACCGACAACTCGACTGTATCATCGAGAATTGCATCATAATGGGTTCTCCCCGTTTCTTACCCTCATACGCAGATCATGTCCAAAATCATCTCTGTCCACTCTTACCGGGGCGGAACTGGCAAATCGAACACGACAGCAAACCTGGCATCTATTATCGCTCGCGGCGGAAATCGAGTCGCCATTGTGGACACAGACATTCAATCGCCGGGGATTCACGTGCTGTTCGGTTTCAGCGAGAGCAATATGGATCGCTGCTTGAACGATTACCTGTGGGGCCGATGTCCGATCGCGGATACGGCCTACAATGTGAGTTCCCTGCTGCCAAAATTAGCCAGTAACGGCAGCCTCTACCTGATTCCTTCGAGCATTAAAGCAGGGGAGATAGCGCGAGTTTTGCGCGAAGGCTACGATGTGGGACTGCTTACCGACGGCTTTCAAGAACTGATCGAGGTTTTGAACTTAGACTACCTATTTATAGACACGCACCCGGGGCTCAACGAAGAAACCCTCCTCAGCATCACCATTTCCGACATCCTGCTGCTGATTCTGCGTCCGGATCAGCAAGATTTTCAGGGAACTGCTGTCACGGTAGATGTGGCCCGCAAATTAGAAGTTCCCAAGATTTTGATGACGATTAACAAAGCCCCAGAATCGCTGGATTTCGAGGATTTGAAGCAGCAAGTAGAGAGTATTTACAACATCCCAGTGGCAGGGGTACTGCCCCACAGCGACCAGATGATGCTGCTCGCCAGCAAGGGGGTGTTTGCGCTGCACTTCCCTAACGACCCTCTAACTAAGGTTGTGGAAGGAATTGCCAAACAGATTGTGGGATAATTGGTGCAGCGAATGCCGAGATCCCGCCCAGGAGTTTCGCTTTCGCTCTCAATTCTTGGGGAGCGATGTCCTCCTGCGTATCCCGAATATTTGCTTAGAGAGTCAGGAGAATGGCGACAAAATGAGATACAAATAGATTATGAGAATTTGTTAAAAAACTTTAGGAGGAGAACTCATGGATTTTGACTTCCGCATACTAATAGTATTGATGCCCGTATTGTTGGCGGGCGGCTGGGCGGCTTACAACGTCGGCGCTATAGCTCTCAAACAAGTGCAGAAAATGTTGAACAAGCAAGCATGAACTAAGCATTATCACCAGTAATTTCGCAGCCGGCTGTTTTTTGAGATACAAAACAGCCGGCTGATTTGTGCATGGGCTCTGCTTAAGTGATGGCTGATTTTTTGTGGGCAATTTACGACTGCAGAGAGATGGGGCAAAAACCCAAAAAAAGTTAAGTTTAAAGGTTAGGCAGAAACCGACTAGGCTCAAGCAACATACTTTGTTGCAGCAAACGAGCCTGGGTAAAAAAAACCTAGCTGTGAAAGCAGGGCGATCGTGTAAGTTCGGATTTTGATGTTTTGAACTCTACTCAGGATTTATGAGTAGAGTGCCATAAAAATATTTGGTAAGCACGTTATCGCAGAAAATATGAGACAATCACAAAAGTATTTGCCCTGAAAATCGCCCTAAAAACTGCGAAGTTTAACTGGTAGGGAAGATAGGTCAAATTGTCAATGTTAAATTCCTATATCTTTAGATAGATTATGCTTTTTCCCCGATCGAGCGGCATATTACTCCACCCCACATCCTTTCCCAGTCGATTTGGCATTGGGGACTTGGGAATGGAAGCATATCGCTTTATTGACTTTTTAGTAGAGAGCGACCAGCTATACTGGCAGATATTGCCGCTGGGCCCGACAGGATACGGCAATTCTCCTTATTCATGCTATTCAGCAATGGCGGGAAATCCGCTGCTGATTAACCCTGAACTGCTGCGGAACGATCAATTGCTCGCAGATGAAGACTTCGCTAATTTGCCAGAATTTCCGCTGGATTATGTAGACTTCGAGCGGGCGATCGCCCTGAAAGTGTCTTTGCTCAAAAAAGCTTGCGAAAACTTCAAAGCCAAAGCATCGCCGGTGCAGCAAAGAGACTTCTCAGCTTTTTGCGAAAGCAAAGAGAGTTGGCTGGAAGATTATGCCTTCTTTATGGCACTCAAGGATCACTTTGGCGGTGTTAGCTGGAACAATTGGGAACCCGAAATTGCCCGTCGAGAACCCAAGTCCCTAGAAAAGTGGCGCCAGCAGCTAAATGCTGAGATTTATTACTACAAATACGTTCAATTTGAGTTTTTCCGCCAGTGGACGGAGTTGAAACGCTATGCCAACCAGCGTCACATTCAAATTATTGGTGACATTCCGATTTATGTAGCTCACGACAGCGCGGATGTGTGGTCGAATCCCCACTTATTCTGCTTGGATGAAGCCAGCAGAGAACCAGCTTTAATGGCCGGAGTTCCCCCGGATTACTTCAGTGCAACAGGTCAATTGTGGGGCAACCCCGTATACAATTGGGAGAAGTTGCAAGCAACTAATTTCGAGTGGTGGGTGCAGCGTTTTGAAGCGATTTTCTCTTATGTAGACGTGACTCGGATCGACCACTTTCGAGGATTTGACGCTTACTGGGCGGTGAAGCGCGGACAAGAAACTGCGATCGAGGGAGAGTGGATTAAAGCGCCGGGAACAGCTTTGTTGGATGTAATTAACGAAAAGTTTGGCAACTTGCCGATTATCGCTGAGGATTTAGGGGTAATTACTCCAGAAGTGGAAGCTTTGCGCGATCGATACGAGTTTCCAGGAATGAAGATTTTGCAGTTTGCTTTTGGCGCTGGTCCGGGCGATCCTTTTTTGCCTTTCAATTACGATCGCAACTCCGTAGTCTACACCGGCACCCACGACAACGACACGACTGTTGGATGGTTCAATCAACTGCAAAACTACGAAAGAGACGAGGTTTTGCGTTATTTGGGCTGCATCGATCCCCAAGGAATTCACTGGTCTTTAATCCGCATGGGCTGGATTTCTGTTGCTAATATGGCAATTGTGCCGTTTCAAGATTTGTTGGGTTTAGGTACTGACGCGCGGATGAATTTTCCGGGGAAACCAGAGGGAAATTGGGGCTGGCGGTATCGGCCCGAAGCTGTGAATTGGGAAGTGCGCGATCGGCTAAAAACTATGACTTACATCTCCGGGCGCGCTCCTAATAAACATTGATTGTCGGGAAGGGGTAATTGGTAATTGTTAATGGGTAATATCAAATCTGTTAACATCGGAATTATTCCTATCTCTCTTCTCTTTATCTGCGTGAATCAGCGTCAATCCCTTGTCCGGGGCGGTTCAGAAATTATCTTTTCTTGACCGCAGATACAGGCAGATGCAACACAGATTAACGCAGATGAATTCTATCAATTCCGGTTGCACCATCCGTGATTGTTAACCGAAAGCATCCAGGATACAAGCCCCCGGATTCATCCGTCCAGAAATAAAAAACCTGTATCCCATGAAACTTGCCGAACGTATTTATCTCGCGCAAGTCAATGCTTCAATTCTAAAATCTAAAATCTAAAATCTAAAATCGATTGACTGTTGACTGGATATGACTATTCCGATGCAACCGGGTTTGATAGAATGGGTAATTGGTAATTGGTAATGAGTGCATCAAGACGGACATTCTAATTAAAATGTATGGACTGCCCGCTATTACCTATTACCCATTAACAATTACCCATTAACACTCAACCTTCATTCTGGGGCGGTGCTGAAGGCTTAAGTTCGCTTGCTTTAAAAACAACTTCTTTAGCGACTCCAGGCTCTCCGAGTTGTTCGGCTTGTCCGTTATTAACAGCAACCATTACCCCGCCTGCGTTACCTGCTACCACTACCAATTGCTTTTGAGCCCCCCAGGTGCGAACAGTCCCGGTCGGCAAAGTTCCCTCAAACTCTGTTTTACCATCGACTTCAACCTGCATCCACGATTCTGCTTTAAAAGTGACGCTAACCATTACTGGTTTATTGCCAGATTTATTTAAATTTTGACCGGTTCTTACTGCTTCGACAGCCTCGTAACTATCCGGTTTCTGATTTTGTGAGGCTCTTGATGCCTCAGCAGCGGCGCGAGCTTGTTCTTGCTGCCCAAGCGCTAGTTCTTCGGCTCCCGCACCGTTTTTTGCGGTAACAGAACCGCTCATCAATTGAGATAAGACATTGACCGAACAGATAATTAGAAATGTGTAAAAGAGGTAGAGGTGCATCGGCCGCAACTGAGGCCCATCTTGCCAAGATAGCTTGCTTATCGATCGGGGCGGCGGTTCGATCGGAAAAAATTCGGCAAACTGAGTTCCGTCCAAACCCATTGCTTCAGCGTAGCGCTTGATCAAACCCTGAGTGTAGACGGGTTCGGGAAGTTGGTCGAGTTGACCGTCCTCGATTGCTTGTAGCAGATTCCGCCGAATCATTGTTACCACGGCTACTTTGTCCAAACAAATCGACTGCTGTTCGCGGTACTGACGGAGTTTAGCTCCTATTTCCGCTAGCTTCTTCTGAGCTGGTTCTGGCTCTTGGGAGTGCAGTTTCTGCTTAGTGGTTTTGAAGAATAAAAACAATAAATTCTTTGTCATATGCTGTGCTCCTGGGAATTTACTGGCACGCTTATTGATGTTAGGTTGACTAGATTCCATAAATAAATAATTTCCGCATCTTCTAGGGGTCGGCAGCAGCCTGGTGGCAATATTGGCGAACCGGGCCGCTGCAATTGAATCGGGCCAATGGCTGTGCGGTGCAGGCGCACCACGGGATATCCCAAGAGCTCGGCTGTTCGCCGAATCTGTCGGTTTCTGCCTTCTGATAGAATGACTTCTAACAGAGTTTGGTCTTGCGCGCGATCGATAACTTTAACTTTCGCGGGCAAAGTTTTTCTGCCGGACAAGATGATGCCCTGACGCCACGTTTGTAGTATGGGTTCCGGGGGATCGCCGCTCACCCAAACCTGATAAGTTTTGGCGATCGAGTGACGCGGATGGGTCAAACAAAATGTCAGCTTACCATCATTGGTGAGCAAGAGGGCGCCGGTGGAATCTGCATCTAAGCGTCCTACGGGGTGGATGCCTTGACCCGAACGCAGTTGGGGTGGCAGCAAGTCGAGAACTTTCGATCGGGATCTTGGATCGCTGCAAGTAGAAACTACGCCTGCCGGTTTGTTGAGCAACAGATACACCTTTGCGGGTTTATCCGTTGGTTTCACCGGGACTCCATCGACTTGGATGAGATCGCGATCGGGATTCGCTTTTTCTCCTAAGTGAACAATATTGCCATTAACTCGGACTCGTCCAGCTACAATCATCTGTTCTGCAAGACGGCGAGAGGCAATGCCCCACTGGGCGAGGATTTTTTGCAGCCTTTCATCAGACATGACGGGAGTGTGGAAATCCCCAACGAGCCAGCGGTGGGGAGGAAACACGACACGGTTAATTGATTAACCGTACTAGCAATGCTCAATTCCTGGTTGGGAATAAATTATAATGCTGACCAATTATTACAGGACGTCCGGCAAGAGTGCAGATTGTCCTTGTGCCCGGTGCAGATTGTCCTGATGGCATTACCCTGAATGCTGTGCAAAAACTACGACGAAAAGACTCGCGGCAGGCACAGGTTTGCACCGTTGGTTTGCGGCTGGTTTGAAAGGTGTGGGTCTGACCCGACCATAAACCAACACTACCATAAATCCCGTACTCCTGGTTAAATTTATACGCTCGATCGCGAATTTTTCATCGGGATCGCACAACTCGTGAACTATCCAAATATCTCAAGGGTAGAAAGGTGAGAATTTTTCTGCTTCTGGCGTTGCTGATGCCAGATTTCTGCTTGATTTTGGAGTTAATCAGACTTGTGTTCATCAACCCGGTTTCTCAGGAAAATCAGAGGTTGACAGCGGTATATCTGTGCAGAAACCCGGTTTTTGAGGCCGGAGGTGCAAGTTCTAGTTAAATTTCTGTGCTTGAATATTAAGGTTTATATTCTGAAATTGTTTATGACTGTCGATCGAAACTCTCTTCAATTTGACAATAGAGATGGCGCTGCTGGCTCTGGTGAGACTGTTAATCTGGGCGAGGAACCGGGGAGAGCTTCGCCGAGTCAAGGCAGCCGGATCGCGAGCGCGGTGCTGTCTCCGGCGGTGCAGTTGTGGCTGCGATCGCAAGTTCAGCATGTGGACGAGTTGAAGGTGAAAATTGAGGGGAGCGATCGACAAATCTTCAGCGGTGCGATCCCCAAAGTCACGGCGGCCGCGATCGGTGCTGTGTATAAAGGACTACACCTAACTGACGTTGCCATAGAGGGCTGTGGCATTCGCATCAACCTCGGTCAAGCTCTCAAAGGCCAACCCCTGCGCCTCCTGGAATCCGTTCCCGTAACAGGCGTTTTGAGGGTCAGCCAAGCGGATTTGAATGCGTCGCTGAAAGCGCCTTTGCTGGCTGATGCTTTGAGCGAATTTTTGCTCCCCCTGCTGCCACTAACAGATAGGGAAAAGTCGCTGAAGTTGCAAAATTCGCAGATTGCAATTGAGGGGGGTTTGTTAACGCTTTCGGCGACAATTTTGCGCGCTGGCGGTAGGCAAATTCCTTTGGTATTGCGGACTGGTTTGCGGATAGCCAGCGGTCGCGAATTGATGTTTGAATCACCAGAAATCGAAATGGATGGAGAATTAAAGAGCAGTGATTTCAATGGTTTTAAAATTGATTTTGGGCCGGAAGTTGAGATAGAAGAATTGATTTTGAGTCCGGGGGAGATTGTTTGTCGGGGGGGAATTAGAGTTTTGCCTTAGTTAGTTGACAGTTGACTGTTGACTGTTGGCTGTTGGCTTTAACCTGGTTCTTCGGTAGATCCTGGGAATACATACCCAATGCCCTGTTTGGCCAATGCCCTGTTTGGCCAATTCCCAATTCCCAATTCCCAATTCCCAATTACCGATTAATTAAAAAAGAGTCGATCGCTGGCAAGAGTAAAGTGACAAAATAGTAGACTAACGGCGCGGTAAAAACATAACTGTCGGTGCGATCGAGAATGCCGCCGTGACCGGGGATCAACTGTCCCGAATCCTTAACGCCGGCGTCTCGCTTCATCATCGACTCAGTTAAATCTCCCAACAGGCTAGCAACCCCAATCAACATACCAAAAGCAGCCCCAGTATACTGCCACCCCGGCCAGTGTAAATACCAAGAACCAGCGACTGCCACGGCGATGCTGCCGCAAACTCCAAATACGGCACCTTCAACGGTTTTTTTGGGGCTGATGTGGGATAGGCTAGTGCGCCCGAAGAATTTGCCGACAAAATAAGCTCCAATGTCAGCGGCCCAGATGCAGAAGAAAGCCAGCAGCAGCGAAGTCAATCCTAAAGATATATGGCTAGAAGTTGTCCAAGACGGCGGCGAGTAAATGTTAACGGGCAAATTGCTTGCTACTGCTTGCGAAAATTGGGTTGTAGCAAGATTGGCTGGGTCGAGGCCGACTCGCAGCCGTACCCAATAGCTGGGCAAATAACCGCCGTAGAACAATCCTAAAACTGAGGAGGCAATATCGGCGATCGTCGATAATTTAGGTTGGAATAACAGGTAGAAACAGATTAAGGTTCCCGCTAGAGGGAACATGGCATCTACGAGTTCCGGTGCTAGGGCGGCAGTAATTAATAGCCCTTGACTGACGGCTAAGGTAGTTTTGGCAGCGGGTGCAATACCTTTCGCCCTGGCTAATTGAAAATATTCCAATTGGCCTAGGTAGACGATGACTCCAAAGCCGACGGTGAAGTACCATCCGCCCATAATAATCATTCCCAAAGCAAGGGCGATCGCAACTATTCCACTCAGGATACGAGACCAAGGCATAAAATGAATTTCTCTTGCAGACGGCGGTGGATCATTCGATTTTGGATTTTGGATTTTGGATTTTGGATTTGAGATTTGGGATTTTTCTAGAGCACGAGTTGATCCCTTGCACAACTAACCCCCATCCCCCATCGGTCATCCAATATCTCAAGTCAGGCGGTCAATCCAGCTATGGTGGCCCCTATTCTTAAGTATGAAGGTTAAGTGAACTTAAAAAAGATTAAGAATTACATTTAGGAATGGGCATAGGGCATAGGGCATGGGGCATTGGGTATGTATTCCCAGGCTCTGCCGAGGAACCAGGTTAAAGTTAACTGTCAACTGTCAACTAACTTCTAATCCAGCTTTTCGCCGCTGAGAATAAATATGGGATTGACGGCGGCAAAGGTTTGACTGAGGCCGCGAGTCTCCAAGCGGTTGACGGCGGACTGGACTACTTCAATGTTGCGGACTTGTAACTCGGCGAAACCTTCGGAAAGGGCGTAAAGATTCTCTAAATTCGATGCTGTGGCGACAACTCTACCGTGGGGTTGCAAGTACCGCCAGACTTCTTGGAGAATGGCTTTAATGGGGCGACCTCCTTCGATGCAGACTCGGTGGGGGGGTTGGGGCAGGTTTTCCAGACATTCCGGGGCACTACCTTCTATGACTTCTACGTTGTCGAGCTCGAATCGATCGCAATTTCTGCGAATCAAGCTTGCTACTTCTTCGTCCCTTTCAACGGCAATAATCCGACCTTTAGGACACAGCAAACCTGTTTCTACGGCGATCGTACCAGTACCTGCACCGATGTCCCACACGACTGAATCTGCTTGCAGCCGCAGGTGGGATATTAACAGCAGTCGGACTTCTCGCTTACTCATGGGAATTCCCGGTAAACGTTCAAATAAGTCATCCGGGATGCCTGGAGTGACGTAGGGCCAAAGCATAGTTATATTTTTGATTTTTGATTTTTGATTGAAGCAAGACCGAAGTTGGAACTCGCGGAAGAAGTAGAAATTCTGCCAATTTCCCCCAAGCCTTAATATTTACTGTCGCACAACCTTGAGAGTTTGGAGGCCGGGATCGCTACAACCTGTGATTTTTCCGCCGGCGGCCAGGATTTGTTGCAGGTAGTCAACGGCTTCTGGGGTAATGATTTCACCGGGCATCAGGACTGGTATTCCTGGGGGGTAGGGACAGATGAGTTCGGCACTGAGTCGATCGACTGCTTTGTCTGCTGGTACTGTTTCCGCTGGAAAAAAGAAAGCCTCGCGGGGGGAGAGGAGAGGGGGAGAGTGGGAGATTGGGAGATTGGGAGATTGGGCAAATCTTCCATCGGACATCGGACTTCTTCTCTCGGACTTCTTCTTTTGGACTTCTTCCTTCTTCCTGACATCCGTTACATCCGTTACAGAATCCGTTGCCGAACTTCCTTCTTCCTTCTTCCTTCTTCCTTCTAAAATCGTAAAAGCTTTAACTAAATTGTCAATATCTGATTCTGTATTTCCCAAGCTGATAATAAATGTTAAATGTTGCGGCATTGGTAATTCTGCCGTGACACCGAGTTGCGAGTGCAGAATTTCATCTGCGGCAAATCCTGTAATTCCTAAATCTGATACTTTTACTGTTAGCCTGGTTCGGTCTAATGCTGCAAAACCCGGTGTATTTAATGGTTCTAAAACTGATAAGCCGGGAATTTGACTGATGCGCGATCGCGCTTTTTCTGCTAGCTGTAAAGTTTGCGCCATTAATTCTTTGCCGTGGAGTGCGATTTGTTGGCGGGCTGCGTCTAGGGATGCTAATAGTATATAACTCGGACTGGTAGATTGTACTAACTGCAATGCTCTATTTAATTTTTGGATATCTATGCGATCGCCCTTGACGTGCAGCATCGATGCTTGTGTCATTGCACCGAGGGTTTTGTGGATTGATTGTACTGTTAAATCGGCGCCGGCTGATAGTGCCGATTCTGGCAAGTTTGGATGAAAGTTAAAGTGCGCGCCGTGGGCTTCGTCTACTAATAACGGTATGTTGTATTGATGGGTAAGTTGGGCGATCGCCCGCAAATCCCCGCAGACGCCGTGATAGGTTGGGTAAACTATCATTACTGCTTTGGCGTCGGGATGTTGTTCTAATGCGGAGGCTGTGGCTTCTGGGGTGATGCTGTTGGCAAGATCCCAATCCGGGTTGTACTCTGGATTGACAAAAATGGGAATTGCACCGGATAAAATTAAACCAGAAATTGCCGATGAGTGGATATTTCGAGGTAGGATAATTTTATCTCCTGGGCCGCAAGTTGCTAAAATGGCGGCGATAATTCCGCAAGTTGAACCGTTAGCCAAAAATCGAGTTGATTGGGCTCCAAATGCTGCGGCGGCTAATTCTTGAGCTTCGGCAATTGCACCTTCTGGGTTAAAGAGATTGTCTAATTCCGGCAATTCGGGCAAATCCGATCGAAATACTGCCGCACCGAATAAGTCAATTAGGGGTTGAGAGATTCCTTGTCCGCGTTTATGTCCGGGGGCGTAGAATGGGGCGTGCGGATGATTTGTGCGATCGCGCAAGGCATCTAATAGAGGCGTTTGTTGTTGAGAGTTTGCTGGTGACACGATTAATCTTGATTGCTGTATTTGATATCTAAGTAGAGCGATATGAAAAAACCATAATATCTTGTAGGGACGGGCTCGGCCAGTACCTTTACTCTCAGGCAGTTTCTTGCTGTACTCACGCGCCCTCCCCATCTAATGTTTATTTGTAACCACCTACTTAGTTTAATGCTAAAGGCATAAATTTCTGCGGAACTAACAGTTAATTATAGCTATTTAGATAGATGTACGCCCTGCAATCTTTAGTTTAAAGTTGTGATATAAAACAGTACCACAACTCAGTTATTTTTGTTGAAAAATATAGCTAGAAGTGGCGACCAAATATTTTTGAAACATCTCTATTAGCGAGCAAAAAACTAACATGATTTTTCCCAACCCTAGTCCGTTTCCAGGCCCGCAGATTCCCAGTACCGAACCGGGGTTCCCGACTATACCCGCATCGCCACCAGTGCCGGGCCCCGTACCCGAACCGATTCCCGGCTTCGTACCGGAACCCGTACCTGCGCCAATTCCGCAGCCAATTCCCGAACCGGTGCCGGAAACTGTACCCTCTCCAATTCCTCAAACAGTGCCGGAGCCTATTCCTCAGACAATCCCTGAACCTGTTTAAATTATGTTTTAGTCGATCGCGAAATTTAAGATTGTTTGTCAGGCCGATCGCAAAAACCGAGTTTCCCCAAAGTCCCCAATATTTTTGTGGAATATCAGACTTGAAAAAACTCGGTTTTTGCCTAAATTATCGATTAACTACTTACTGAAGTTGATCGACGGCGCTGTACAAAAGTTAATACCACGCAAATCAGACTGTGTGCCGTCAGAGTATGTGGCCATGATATCAAAAACACAGCCATCCGAGATATCATCCTCGTACTCAGCTGAATCAAATTCAAAAGGGACAGTGCCCCGATCGGCAAGCGGACCGTCTAACAGGTTTTCTCCCCAATCATCGTCGGAATTACTCGACTGGAGGACTGTCATCGTCTTGCCGCTGTTGTTAATCACCGAAAGTTTGACCCTCTCAGCGAAAACGCTAGCTGCTGTGAGTCCTAACAGAGGCAGCGAGAGCACCGCAGCGATCGTCACTTTGCTTAACCATCGGTTAACCATTGAGCCATCTACCTTAAGTTGTATATTTACTCAAGCTTAGCAGTGGAAGTTAAAACACACAAGTCATATATATTGCTATTCCTTATGATATTTTGATACAGTGATATGTTTCTAAATAGCTATGCTTACTGCCGGAATTGTCGGACTGCCTAATGTTGGCAAATCTACTTTGTTTAATGCTCTGGTTGCTAATGCCAAGGCGACTGCTGCTAATTTTCCTTTCTGTACGATCGAGCCAAATACGGGTATCGTGGCAGTGCCAGACGAACGGTTGAAGGTGCTGAGCAATATTTCCAATTCCGCGCAAACTGTGCCGACGCGGATGGAATTTGTGGATATTGCGGGTTTGGTGAAGGGGGCGAGTCAGGGAGAAGGACTGGGAAATCAGTTTTTGTCTCACATTCGGGCTGTGGATGCGATCGTCCACGTTGTCCGCTGTTTTGACAATGATGATATTATTCACGTTGCCGGTTCTGTAGATCCCCAGCGAGATATTGACATTATCAATCTCGAATTAATTTTAGCAGACTTAGCTCAAATTGAACGCAGGCTCGATCGCACTCGCAAGCTCGCCCGCAACAATAAGGAAGCTCAGGCAGAAGTGGATGTACTCGAAAAATTAGTCGCAGTTTTGAATGCCGGGAAACCTGCGCGGCAGTACAATTTCACAGATGAAGAAGCTGAATTAGTTAAAGGTTTGGAATTACTGACCAACAAACCAATTATCTATGCGGCTAACGTATCTGATGACGATTTAGCAACGGGAAATAGCTATGTCGAACAAGTGCGGGAAGTAGCAGAAGCAGAAAATGCTAAGGTTGTTATAGTTTCGGCGCAAGTTGAGTCAGAATTGGTGGAGTTATCCGAGGAAGAACGAACGGATTTCCTAGAATCTCTGGGGGTAAAAGAAGGTGGCTTGAAATCTCTGATTCGAGCTACTTACGAATTATTGGGTTTGCGGACTTATTTTACTAGCGGCCCGAAGGAAACTCGCGCTTGGACAATTATCGCGGGAATGTTAGCACCGCAAGCTGCGGGGGTGATTCACTCTGATTTTGAACGGGGTTTCATCCGGGCCGAAACTGTAGCTTATGAAGATTTGGTTGCTACGGGCGCGATGAATGCGGCTAAGGAAAAAGGCTTAGTTCGCAGTGAAGGAAAAGAGTATGTTGTACAAGAGGGGGATGTGCTGTTGTTCCGATTTAATGTTTAGCTTTTTTTCGAGGAGATTGCCAAATGAAGCTCGATATCTTTTCGGTGGCAATTGCTTGGCTGCTTAATTCTGTGAGCTTTTTTATTCTTTCCAAGTTGCCCATCGGGGTAGATATTGACAGTTTTGGAAAAGCGATGATTTCGGCTGCCGTTTTTGGATTGCTGAATGCTTTGGTGCGGCCGGTTTTTGTGGGAAATGTTGAACCATTTGCGTTGCCCACTTATAGCTTGTTTGCGATGGTTATCAACGCTGCTATGTTTGGATTGGCGGCTTGGCTAGTCCAAGGGTTTCGCTTGCGGTGGGGAATTTGGAGTGCTTTGCTGGGGGCGATCGCCCTCGGTTTTATTAACTCTCTTCTCTATGACGTGTTGGATAAGCTGCCAAATTTACGGTAGATCAAGGTAACGCGCGGGCGGAAGGAAGGGGCGGGTTTATTCATCCTGTTAGTTATCGTCAATATTTCAGGTGAAACCCGCCCCGACGGCAAATATTTTAGGTGTAATTCTGCCATATCAGGTATTTGTTTTTTGGTATGGGTTGAGTTATTAGCCTTCACAGTAGTCGATAAATTTGTCGGGAACTAGGCGCAATTCGCCCGATCGAAAGCGCTCGATCGGTATCCAAAATGCAGTATGTTCCCCATCTCCGTCTGCAAAATCCAGACTCTCCAATTCATAAAATTTGCGATCGACAAAATCGCACTGGTATAGTTGTATTAGTTCGTGTCCGGCTTGGCCATTAAAAATAAAAAAATTTTCCAAACAAGCCAAATATTTGATATTTGTTAACTCGGCTTTAATTTCTTCTTGAAACTCTCTTTGCAAAGCGTCGATGCTGTGCTCTCCGAATTCTACGCCGCCGCCCAAAGCGCGGTAAAATGTGTCTTTTGTGACCGGATCTTCGCATTCTGACACGAAGATGCGATCGCCCGATCGAATTAATCCTAAAACAATGACGCGAATTTTACCTTGCATAATATAGCCATCAGTCATCAGTCATTAGTCATTACGCATCAAAACCAAAGAAACCGGGTTTTTTGCCCTTCAAGCGTTGTAACAAAGTATTCAAGGAAAAAAACCCGGTTTCTGATTACCCGTGCGTCCAGGACTATATTATCCGTGTATCCGTGTCATCCGTGTCGTGCCAACGTTTAATTATCAGCAGCAAAACCCTCTCTGCTCCTCCTATTTTCAATCGGCCAGTCTATATTTTCACCGCCAATAATTAGTTTTTCAATCGTTACGAATTCTTTGCTGAGTTGCTGGAAAACATTAATCAAAACATCGAGGCCAATTGCATCGCTAGTGCCCAAATCAAACCAGCAGCGAGCCCAAGAACCTTGATACTCCATTTCTCCCATATTGTGCATCAAAGCCATCATGCTTTGGTCGGCTAGATTAACATCGTAATTCATATCACTGATGTCTAAGCCTTCATCTTGAACTTGCAAATTTTCCGCATTAAATCCTCCGAGTTTTCCCAAGAAAAACCAAGAGTCAAACACTTCTTCAACATACTGTTTTTCACCGTTTGAAGGCACGTTGCTGAACTTCAGCCAAATCCAGAGGTCAAAGGGGTTAAACTCGCGAAACTCTACTTGCATCAATTTTATCAAAGAAAGGGAATGGAATTGCAGGAATTGGATTGTAGGAGAGAGGAAAATTGGGAGAGAGGGAGACAGGGAAAATTTTCCTCCTGACTCCTGACTTCTGACTTTTACTCTGACTCTTTTTATAGTGGTGGTAAGGCTGCCGGCCCCCAGACTCCATCTGCATCTCTGATTTTATCGCGCATCGGGTCGCAGGCGCGAGATTGGCTGTCGAGACGGTTACGGGTTCTGCACTGCTGAAAGAAGATTTCGGCTACTAAACTGCGCGGCAGTTGGTCTGGTTTTGCTAAGGCGGCGTCGAAGTTTTTTCGGGCTTCCTCAAGTAAGGTTTTGTTGCTGTCTTTTCCCTGGGATTTGGAGAACAAAATTTGTGCTTTTAGATAGAGAACTTCGGGATTATTTGGCGTTTCTGCTAGGGATTTGTTCGCAAATTCTAAAGCGCGATCGTACTTTTTCAAGTCTCGATAGCCTACTGCCATGCCGCGATAAGCTAAGTAGCGGGGAGAGGCTTTTTGTTCGAGTCTTTGAATGGCTTCGTTGGGGTTGGAAAAGGGCAGGTTTGTGGCTAGAATTAAGTCCATGTAGCCTTTGAGCAGGTTTAGTTCTGGGTCGTTTGGCGCTATTTTTTCTGCTGCCTCTAGGTATTGAAATACTACTCGCAATTTACTCAAAGCTTGGGGCGCGCCTTTGGCTGTTCCTTCTTTGGCTATAATGTTCGCCCCTTCTAGAAAGTGACCGGCTGCTGTGTAAATATTGCCGCGCAATGGATTAGTTTTAGTCAATTTTTCGCCGACTTCGCGGGTTTTTTGCGCGTAGGAATTCATCGAGTTTAAGTCCTGCTCGATGTATGAGAGGGAGGCTGCCATTGCATAGGCTAGCGGCTCGTTTGGTTCGGTGGATAGTGCTTGTTGAACTTGTGCTTTTGCTTGTTTGTAGTTTCCTTGCTGAAACATTGTTTTGAAAGCGGTTTCGGTGTTGGGCCCGATCGCCTGCGGGTTGCTGCTGCGAAAGGGATCGCCCGCTACTGCTGAGTTAATGCAGATGCTGAGGGCGATCGCTCCTGCACAGGCGATCGCCCGCACTGTCTGTTTAGAACTTAACATTTGCTTGCCCACCGATGCTAAAGGAGTTTTCGTCATCGTCAATTCTCTCAATGTAATATACTGTAAACTAGAAACAAGAGAGTTAAATTTTCAGACTTTCGGGCCGCCACCAAAAAAAGAGTGAAATTTGCTTGATTTTTTGTGGTTGTTGAGGTATATTTTAATAATGGGAGTGTGACTTGTAATATATTGACGGACAGATTTCCATTATTAAACTATACCATGAAAAAACAGAAAAATCAAACGCCACTCCTGAAAAAAAAAGGAAATTTTTGTTAAGATTTATGTAAAATAATTGTGTGCGATCGACCCCTGCCAAAAACCGCCTTAACTATCAATAGCACAACCAGAAGTTCCCCCCTCCAACAATAACTATTTTTCTGATTGTTGACTGTAGAGTGTTAACAACTGCCAACTAGCAACTGCCAACTGCCAACTAACAACTGCCGTTAATGCTTTATCTAAAAAACTTAGTATATCATCCTACCGCCTGTCCGAATCCTATTCTGAAAAATATTAACTTAGAACTGCCATCGCAGCAAATGGGGCTGATTGTGGGTCGCAGCGGTTCAGGCAAAAGTACGCTATTAGAAATATTAGCAGGTTTAGCCGAAAAAACTAGCGGCGATATCCGTTGGCGGGAACAAGAATTAACACCGGAACACTTGCAACAGTTAGGAGGGTTAGTGTTCCAGTTTCCAGAAAGGCATTTTTGCGGAGGCACAATTTTAGAAGAATTGCGGTTGGGGCATCCTGAATTGGGACAAGAACAAATTAACTCAGCAATGGCAGAAGTGGGGCTCGGACATTTGCCGCTGCGCGCTTCCCCCCACGCTTTGAGCGGCGGACAACAGCGCAGGGTAGCCCTGGCGGTGCAGCTAATTCGGCAGCCACATTTGCTACTTTTGGACGAACCGACGGCGGGTTTGGATTGGTCGATGCGACGGCAGTTGGTAAGCCTGTTGAGTAAGTTGAAAAGTCACTGGACTTTGTTGATTGTAACTCACGATGCTAGCGATTTGCTGAGTGTAGCCGATAAATTTTGGACTCTAAACCACGGGGATTTGCAAGAGGTCGATCGGGCTAAATTAGAAGCTAAGGAAACGAGTTTTGTTAGTCATTAGTCATTAGTCATTAGTCATTAGTTAGTGCGGGCGGGTATATCGCATTATGAAGCATTTTTAAGTGCAGAGAATTCGCAGAGCTTACAAAAGAGTGGGAATAGAAGATGAATCAAATTACAATGCCTGTGTTGCCCCAGATGAACGAGTTGTGGCAAAAAACGCTGAATTGGCAGCCGGATGAGTCGCAGCAGCAACAATTTCAGCGACTTTATGAGTTAATTGTCGAGGGAAATCGCTCCTTGAATTTAACTCGAATTACCGAACCGATGGAGTTTTGGGAAAAACATTTGTGGGATTCTCTGCGGGGAATTGCGAAACTGCTGCCAGCTAATCACAATTCGGCGGAAAATCCCGAATTTGTCGCCGAGTCGGTGCAGAAAGCGATCGATATCGGGACAGGTGGGGGTTTTCCGGGCCTGCCGATCGCGATCGCCCTGCCACAACTATCAGTTACTTTGCTCGATTCTACCCGCAAAAAAATTACTTTTTTGGAAACAGTTGTGCCGTCTTTAGGGATAGAAAATGCGGCGACTTTGTTGGGCAGAGCCGATGAAATTGCCAGAGCGCCACAGCACAAACAAGCTTATGATTTAGCAGTTCTCCGAGCAGTTGGAGCCGCTCCTCTCTGCGCTAAATGCGCGCTGCCTCTGCTGAAAAATGGCGGTTTGGCTGTACTTTACCGTGGGAATTGGACGGTGGAGGAAGAAACGGAGTTGCAAAGGGCGATCGAGCATTTGGGCGGCACAGTTGAGTCAGTCGAAGCATTCACAACGCCGACGAGTCAGGGGGCGCGGCACTGCGTTTACTTGCGGAAAGTTGTACAGCAGTTCGAGCGTCCCGTGCGCTAGTAGGGACACGGCACTGCCGTGTCCTGTATTTCATCGGCCGTGTCCTGTATTTCATCTAATTGAAAACTACCCGATCGCCTGTTCGTAGCGCTTGTTAATTTCCGCCCAATTAACCACATTCCACCAAGCTTTTAAGTAGTCGGCGCGCAAATTTTGGTATTTGAGATAATAAGCGTGTTCCCAAACATCGTTACCCATAATTGGATAGTTGCCCTCCATGAAAGGAGTGTCTTGATTTGCCGTAGTTGTAATCTCAAGTTTGCCAGCTTTATTGCGGACTAGCCACACCCAACCGCTGCCAAAACGCTTGGCACCGGCATCGTTAAATTTTGTTTTAAAATCGTCAACACTGCCGAAATTTTGCTGGATTGCTGTTGCAATTGCCCCTGTGGGTTCGCCGCCGCCTTTGGGACTCATGATTTCCCAAAACATACTGTGATTTAGGTGTCCGCCGCCATTGTTACGCACGGTTGTGCGAATATCTTCCGGCACTTTGCTCAAATCTCGCAGCATATTTTCCGCAGTGATATTTTTGAGTTGCGGGTATTTACTAACAGCATCGTTGAGATTTTTAACGTAGGCGGCGTGGTGTTTCTCGTGGTGAAATTGCATTGTCCGCGCATCGATGTGCGGTTCTAAAGCATTGTATTCGTAGCGCAGAGGTGGCAGTGTAAAAGGCCCCGGAGTTTGGGCTATTTTTGGGCTTTCTGCAATTGGACTTGCTTGAGATACATTATTTCCTGACGCTTGGCAAGCACCTGCGGTAAGAGCTCCGACGGTGGCAGTCACTAAATACAAGAAATCTCGGCGTTTGAGAGTCATAAAAAGTACCTAAGTGAATTATTAACTGTTTTATCTCAGCTTAAAGCAAAATGGGAGTGAGTTGAGAAAAAAAGTTGTATCGCCCGAATGGATGAGACGGATGGGCGATGGTGGTGAGAGTTTCTCAAGTATAGGCTAATTGTATGCGCGTAACTAACTCACGTGCTCCGGTTCACCAACCCGGTTTCTGTCTCGAAACCGGGTTTTTTTTTGATTATTCTTGGGACAAGCGTTGGATGGCTTCGCCTCCAAAAAGCCGATCGGCTGCTTGGAGAATACCGGGAATTTTAGCAGCGTGGGGACTGTGGGCTAGGCAGCGGCGCAAGTCTAATTCATCGAGGCGATGGCGTTCCGCCCCGCAAGCTACGGCTTTTTGGCCGGGGAACCAGTGACTGGCATTACCTAAAAGGTTGTAGCGCATCTTGCAATAGTCGATCGTATCGTAAGCCTGCGCCAAATTCCACAGCCACAGAATCACATAAATATTAATACCTCCGGGAGTATTTTCGATAGTTGGTAAACCGACGTGCCAAGTCTTAAACCAATCTTCTCCTAATTTATCAATTGCTGCTTTTTCTAACTTTTCTAATATCGGTGGCAAAATTTCATCGGCTCTATCTAACAATTCTACAGCTTTCAAATGCTCGTTAAAATCTTCAGGTTTGGCGGCGCCCAAACTTAAAGTGTGTACTTGCGGATGCGACAAACAAAACAAATCATTAAACACCATCGGACTCAACGGATAGCACAAGTCTACCAATTTTTGCGGCGGGCTGTAAAGTTGACCGCCTTTATCGGAAGGACTGATAATAAAAACGCCCATATCGTGACGTTTAGCAGCTTCGATAGCAGGCCAATTACTTTGATTGATGTAGTACCAGTGCAAGTTAAGATAATCAAATTGATTAGTTTCAATTGTTTTGACTATCACATCAGTCGGGCCGTGAGTCGAGAAACCAATAAACTTAACTTTGCCTTCTGCTTGCAACTTTCTCGCCACATCCATGCAGCCGCCCGGACGGATAGACTCCTCTAGCAATTCCCACGTATTAATGCCGTGTAGTGACAGTAAATCGACGTATTCCAGTTGCAAATAAGCTAAGGATTTATCAAATTCTTCGCGGAACTCTTGGGAGTTTGGTTTAGGACTAACTTTCGTTTGCACTATCAATTTTTCGCGGGGAAACTTCGGCAAAATTCGCCCCAATTGCATCTCGGAAGTGCCGTAACCGCGAGCAGTTTCTATGTGATTGATGCCGCATTCAATCGAGTAGCTAATCGTCGCTTCTAGATTTTGTTGATTGTCTGGGGGAATTTCATTGGCTGGCACGTCTTGCCATTTGTACTGATATCTCATGCCACCGCAGGAAAAGACGGGCATGGATAATTCTGTGCGACCGAATCTGCGATATTTCATCATCATAATCAAAGTCAATCGATTTTAGATTTTAGATTTTAGATTTTAGATTGAAGCTTTGACCCCACGGATAAATACGTTCGGCAAGTTTCATCGGATACAGGTTTTTTCTTTCTCCACGGATGAATCCGGGGGCTTGTATCCTGGATGCTTTCGGTCAAAGCTATAGCAGAAGGAAGAAAGAAGAAGGAAGAAAATGTAACAATCGCAAGGGTTTCACTGATTAAGAACTTCTTAATAGTCTTGGCGGTTGCTATAGGGTAAAAAACCTTATTTTTGGTATTTTTGCGGGTTGTAACTCCCATATGGCAGCCTTCTCCTGAACAGGCAAGATGCCTGTTCCACAAAGAGTTTATGACCAAACCTGGGCAATTTTGACTATTTAGAAATTTCGCGTACCACTGGTTTTCCGTCTTGGATTTCGCCGACTAAAACTAAATCTGTACAGTCTACAAACAAACCATTTTCTAACACACCGGGAATGTTATTCAAGCTTTTTTCCATTTCTCCGGGGTTGGCAATGTCATCAAATTTGACATCAATTACCATATTACCTTGATCGGTAATTACGGGGCCTGCTTTTTTCACGCCCATGCGGAGTTCGGGTTTGCCGCCCAATTTTTCAATGGCGCGCATCACTGGTGTTAATGCCATGGGTATAACTTCGATGGGCACGCGAAAAGTCGAACCCAATTTATCTACGATTTTGGAACTGTCAACTACTACAATAAATTGAGTGGCGAGGTAATCGACTACTTTTTCGCGGGTGTGGGCTGCGCCGCCACCTTTAATTAAGTTGAGGTGGGGATCTACTTCGTCAGCGCCGTCAATAGCCACATCAATTCTGTCAATTTCATCGAGTGTTGTCAGCGGTACTCCGTACTGTTTGGCTAACACTTCTGATTGAAAAGATGTCGGCACTCCTTTGATATCTTTGAGTTCACCGGATTTTATGCGATCGCCCAATGCTTGAATAGTATAAGCTGTAGTTGACCCGGTGCCGAGTCCGACAATCATACCAGATTTTACGCGATCGGCGGCTGCAAAGCCGACTTGCTGTTTCATCAATTTTACGGGATCTTGTTCTGTGGTCATGTTCGGTACTCCTTAATAGTTTTAAGATTATACCATTTATTATGGATTTATTTAACCGCAGAGAGCGCAGAGAACGCAGAGAGGAAGAAGATGAAGAGAGGGAACTGGCAAATTATTTCAAGTGGGAACTTCTCTCTTTTTTCTCTGCGCCTTCTGCGTCCTCTGCGGTTAAATAAAAAAATCTAGTTCACAAATCGGTGGATAATTGCCACAATGAAAATCTGATTTCTCGATATCGAAATTCGTCAATCTGTTTCCATAACCAGATTAAACTATTTTAAAGCATGAAAGTACACCAAATATACGACAATGATAACCAGCTTTTTTTTGTCAACTTTACCGCCAGTGCCAGGAAACAGAAGGCGTCGAGTACGTCGGTTCCGTACCGCAACCCGAACTCGTCCGGCAACTGCGTTCAGTGGCGGTTTTAGCTTACTCGAATACCTGTTTGGAAACGTCATCTATTGTCGCGATGGAGGCGATGGCCTGCGGTTGCCGGATTGTGACGAGTGCATTGGCAGCTTTGCCGGAAACAACTGCTGGATTTGCCCGTCTAGTTTCCATGTCAGGGGTGGAAAATTTGGCATCGGTAACTAATTGGAAGCGGGCGGGTAAACCAGATTGGGAGGGATATACAAGGCGGTTTTTAGAGGCGATAGTCGGAGTTTTAAAAGAGGGCGCGGGTGCGGGCGGCGCAACTGCTGAAAATCATCTGAGACAGCAGGTAGAATATATAAATCGAGGGTGTACTTGGTCTGTGCGATACCGATAGTCGGTAGAATGGTTGAATATTATTAGTGTAAAATCTGTAAGAGTGGCAGAGCAAATGATCGGGAATTCTTTAGTAGGTTTAGAGGCAGTGAGAGATTATTTTCAAAAGGGAAATTGGCGGAAAGAGCGAGGCGATCTCGGTGGCGCTATCGAGAATTATCAGAAAGCTTTAGAGTTTAATCCCGAAGATGCGGAAGTTCATAAAAAGTTGGCGGAAGTTTATGTTTTGCAAGGAGAATTTGAAAAGGCGATCGCCTCTTGTAATGTCGCTCTTCAATTTCAACCCACTTTTGCTCCTGCTTACTTGACAATGGGCAATGCTTTGCACAGTCAAAACAAGCTGGAAATGGCTATTCAAGCTTACTTGCAAGCTTTAAAAATTCAGCCTGAATTTGCCGAAGCTAGCGCGAATCTCGGCAGTATGTATTACAAATTAGGGCAATTGGAACAGGCGGCCAATTATTACCAAAAAGCTCTCGCCATTAATCCTAAATTAAGCTCGGTTAATTTGATGCTGGGCAGCGTTTTGCAGCACCAAGGAAAGTTAGATGCAGCAATTAATTGCTATCAAAAAGTGCTGCAACAAGAACCGGAAAATGCCAGCGCTGCTGAGAAATTAGCGAGTTTAATCGCACAAAAAGAGCGGGAAACTACTGACAGCAACTTTATCGAATTAGAAACAGAATCAGGGGAATCGCAATCAGTATCTGTCAACAAAGATGAAGGCTACGGCTTGCAGCCTTCGAGCATCAATTTGCCGCCAGCGCCAACCACTGAGACTTTAAATACTCCGTTTACAAATCCATCCGAACTTTCCGAACAAGTTACATCGTTAAATGTTCCAGATAGCGGACAAGTTGCTAATTTTCAAGAAGTAGAACCTTACAAAAAACTGGCAGAACAGTTTTTAGTTCAAGGTAAAATTAAAGAGGCGATCGCAGCTTGTCAGCAAGCGCTAAAAATTCGGCCGGATTTCATCCACGCTTACGTAACTTTAGGGAATGCTTTGCAAGCAGGAGGCAAAACTGAAGCTGCGATTCGATCGTATTCTCAAGCCCTAGAATTGCAGCCAAATTTTGCGGAAGTGCGGGCCAATATCGGCAGTATGTATTTCAAAATGGGGCGTTTGGAAGAAGCGATCGCCCATTACCAGCAAGCCATCGCCCTGAGTCCAGATTTAGCGGGAGCTCACTGGAATTTAGGGAAAGTATATCAGCAACACGGCCACATCGAAGCAGCGATCGCCTGTTTTAAAAGAACATCCGAACTCAACCCGCAGCTAGTGGGTGCAGACTTCCACTTTAACTTAGGTAATCGACTTTTGGGCCAAGGAAAGCGTGAGGAAGCCATCGAAAGCTACGAAAATGCGATCGCCATTAAACCGGATTGGGCAGAAGCTTACGGTAACATCGGCAGCGCGCGATCGCAACAAGGCAATCTCGACGCCGCCATCGCTTACTATCAGAAAGCTGTAGCTTTAAAGCCACATTTAGAAGTTTTGCACTTCAATATAGCCAACTCTTTTTTACAGCAAAACAAGTACGATGAAGCGATTACTAATTATCAAAACACTCTGAAAGTTAAGCCCGACTGGCCGGAAGTTCACGCTAACCTCGGCAGTTGTTTTTCCATGCAGGGGCGGCTGGAAGAAGCTTTAGCCAGCTATCAGCAAGCTTTGGCATTAAAACCGAATTGGGCAGAGGTTTACTGCCGGATGGGACACATTCAAAAACAAGATAAGCCGTTGGAGGCGATCGCCAATTTTGAAAAGGCGATCGAATGCAACTCCAAATATAGCGAAGCCTACCAACAACTGTGCGACTTGCTAAGCCATTCCACCAACCTCGCCGCAGCCCGTAGCGTAGCCGACAAATACTGCGAAAACTGCGGCGAAAATGCCCCAGTCATGTCCGCTACAGCCTACGTCTTTTCCTACCTGCAATCAGGTGTCAGCAAACAGGCAATTCAGAAACTCGAAGAAATCGAAAAACTATGCTACGAAAAAGTCGAAAGCTTTAGCATGATCGAACTAAAACTGCTCTACGAAATCTTCCTGTTTGCAGTTTCTCACCTGCGAGACAACCGCGAAAAGAATGCCAGTTTCTACAGACTTATTGCCAAAGAATACTACCAAAAAGCCGTCCCTAAGCGCCAGGAAATTAACAGAAGCAACCTAGCAAATTACCAAACAAAAGAACAGCGTCCTTTAAAAATCGGCTTCCTTTCCAAACACTTCCGCCGCCACTCAGTAGGCTGGTGCAGCGAAGCTTTAATTCGCGAATTAAGCCACATCACCCCCCACGTTCACCTTTACGTCACCGGGAAACTCCACCGAGATGAAGTTACGCAGCGGTTTGAAGACATGGCGGGCAAGTTTTACTGGCCTAAAAAATATCCAAACGGCTTTGCTGACGGCGGCGAAATCTTTGCAGAAGTAGCGCAAGACAACTTGGATGTTTTGATAGACTTAGACTCGATGACAGTGCCCACAAATGTCGAAGTGCTGTATCAATATCCTGCGGGTATTTGCGTTTCTTGGCTGGGATTTGACGCACCCTACATTTCAGATAATCACTACTTTCTGTGCGACGAACACACTCACCCCCCTGGTGTTGAAAAAAATTACTTAGAACAGTTAGTAAGATTGCCTGCTGGTTCGGTAGCAATTGGCGCACTGCAAAGCATTCCTGTGAATCGAGAGGCGATTAGAAACGCTCTCGGAATTGGCTTAGAGCAAATGACTTATTTGTGCGTTGCGCCAGGGAGAAAAACCAATCCAGAAATGGTACGAGCTCAAGTTACAATTCTGAAGGAAGTACCAGATAGTGTGTTAATCCGCAAAGGTCAAGGCGACCCCGATATTATTCACAGCACTTACCGCGAAGAATGCGAAATTCAGGGAGTAGATTTTGCTCGGATTAAGTTTATAGGTCAAACCAGAAGTGAAGAAGAACACCGCGCTATTTATTATGTAGCCGACGTGCTTTTAGATTCCTATCCTTACAACGGCGGCACTCACAATTTAGAGGCTTTGTGGGCGAATTTGCCAGTGGTAACTCGATCCGGCGACCAATATCTTTCGCGCATGGGTTACGCTTTTCTGAAAAGTGCAAATCTTGATGTAGGTGCGGCGTGGAGTTGGGAAGAATACACGCAGTGGGGAGTTAAGTTTGGCCGTGATGCTGGTTTCCGAAATGCGGTGAAAGAGCATTTAGTAAAATCTAAGCAGCCAGAACATCTCGCACCTTTGTGGAATCCTAAAAAGTTGGCTGAGGATATGTATAAGGTGTTTCAACAACTTTTGTCAGTTGACGGTTGACGGTTGACGGTTGACTGTTATCAGTTATCAGTTGTCAGTTGTCATTAGAAGGAAAAATTTCCGCATCTCTCACTCTTCCCCTCTTTCTGTGAAGTCTTGTAACAATCTTCGTGAAAAGGCGTAAAAGCTACGCCCAGAGTCTGATTAATAGATAGCTGATTCATAGTACCGCGATCGCACTAACTTTATGCCAGTTAGGGCGATCGCTTTTTTAGTAATACCAGTTTCAAACAAGAATGCAACTGTAGACAAGCTCCAAACCAGCAGCTTCATCAGTAATTCCCAAATCTAAAATCTAAAATCTAAAATAACCTGACTACTCACTAATAGCCACTCGATCGCGCCCGCCAGACTTAGCTCGATAAAGTGCCTTATCCGCAGCTTCAATCAACATTTTCGGGGAATTTTGACTTGGCGAAACAGCCGCAACTCCCAAGCTGAGAGTCACAGAATCACTGACAACAGACTTGATGTGGGGAATTGCCAAGGCTTTGACGCGGCTGCGAATTGCCTCCGCAACCGCCTGTGCAGCGACGATATCCGTATTTGGCAAAATTACCCCAAATTCCTCACCGCCGTACCTAGCAGCCAAATAAAGGCGTTCTGCGGGTGCGTTTGTGCAAGCATCCCCGATCGCCCGCGCCACTTGCTGCAAACAAGCATCCCCGGCTTGGTGGCCGTAATTGTCGTTGTAAGGTTTAAAACAGTCAATGTCGCACAGAATCAAAGATAGCGGTTCCAAAGAGCTCGACTGCTCCCATTCTCGGTTGATCACCTCGTCAAAACGGCGCCGGTTAGCTAGTTGAGTCAGACTGTCCAAATTCGCCAGCCCGTCCAACCGCTGGTTGGCAGCAGCTAGCTGCTGGTAAAGTAAAGATTGTTCGATCGCGATCGCAACTTGAGTACCCAACTGACTCAGCAAATCCACATCAAACTGCTGCCACTGGCGGGGTGCCGAACAGTGGTGGGCAATCAGTAAACCCCACAACTTCGGCACTTGACAAGAACTGTTACCTTCCCTCGGTTCTATGCCCTGCTGGACAATCGGCACCACCAAATTTGCCTTCACCTGACAAGTCTCCAAAAACTTAAGGTGACACTCGCTCAAATTAGAAGCATGAATATCCTCTATGGCGCGAATGCGACCCTTTAAATACTGCCCGATGTAAGTATTAGCAAAACAGCAATCGTCAATTCCCATCCCCTTGAGTGGCATCCATCCTTCTGCAACCGACTCCACCACCACATCTCCGTTCCAGTCGGGTCGGAAGCGGAAAATCAGCACGCGATCGGTTACCAAAAACTCCCGCACTTCCGCTACTGTAGTGTTGAGAATATCTTGGAGATCCAGAGAAGAACGAATGCGCGATTGAATCTGCCCGATCAGGCGTTCCCGTTCTATTTGTTGCCGCAGCGCGACTTGGGCTTGCTTACTTTTAGTAATGTCCCGACCTTCCGGCAGCAACAATACTATTTTGCCAGTTTCATCCGCAACCGGTTTGAGAGAAAAATCAACTGTTGCCGTCCGATTTACACCTTGAACTTCCACTTCATAGCGGACAAATTCACCTTTTGCCGATCGAGAAATCGCCTCTTGCAACTGTTCCTGAACTTCCTCAGAATCTCCCCACCAAGGCAACAGCCAAAACGGTTTATTGGCCACATCCCGTAGCTTAATTCCCGCAAAGTCCAGAGAAGTTTGGTTAGCTTCCAGCAGAGTGCCGTCCGGTTTCAATAAGCTCACAAATTGGAAAGAAGAATCAAAAATTGCCCGAAAGCGCCTTTGAGAATCTCCCAACATTGCCGTCACCTTTTCGCGAGAGGTAATATCGCGGAAGCGCCACACCCTGCCAATAATATTTTGTCCGACTCGAATTGGCTGCGTGTAGCGCTCAAAAGTGCGGCCGTCTTTAAATTCTAGAATATCACAACCCTCCGACTCCGCATCGCTATAAAATTCTTTAACTCTCTGCAAAAAAGCCCTCGGATCTTTCACTTGCTTCGTGAGAAATGCCAGCCGCAGCGTTCTATCCATTGAGTTTCTAACTTCTTCATAAATTCCCCACATTTGAACTAACTTTTCGTTATAACTAATCATTTCTCCGGCGGTAGTAACGGCGAGGATGCCGTCTGCCGTTGCTTCTAAGGTAGCGTGCAGCAGAGAGCGCGATCGCTCTAATTCTGCTGCGAGCAATTTGCGTTCTGTGAGGTCTCGGACTGCTTTCACCTGGACTAAACGACCTTCCCAAAATACGAATTTGCTGCGAACGTCAGCAGGAAAAGCAGTTCCATCTCGCTTGAGAAAAATTGTTTCACAGACTGTATTGCTGGCTGCAGAAATCATTTGAGGCGCTTGTTTGTATGATTTTGGCGACAGTAGTTCCAGCAAGCTCATTCCCACCATTTCCCCCGGTTCGTAACCGAAAAGTTCGGCAAAATTGCTGCTAACGCTCAAAATTGTGTCGCGGTCAGCCACGGCAACTGCTTCAAAATAAGCTTCGCATTCGAGCAAGCGCGCTGCTGAGTGGCTGCTGCCATTTTCGCCAGAGCAATAGCTGTTGTTAATTAACTGTTGCAATTGCGTATTTGCCGAGTACAAAGCGGTCATGGCTTGCCTGTACATAGCAGTACGTTTTTCGACTTTTTGTGCGAGGCGATCGCGATATTCTCGCAGTTCTTTTTCGACTCTAATTAAATCAGTAATATCTACGGCAAACACGATGACACCAGCGACTTTACCGGTTTCATCGCGGTAAGGTATTTTATCTGTCCGCACCCAGCATTTTTGACCAGAGGCTGTTGGTAGTAGTTCGACTTGCCCCTGTTTGGGAACGCCGGAATTGATTACTTCCAAATCTTCTAAATAATATTGCTCTGCTTCGTCTGGATAGATTTCATAAAAAGATTTACCTTCTAATTGAGCTGCGGGCAAACCTCTCGATGCAGCGGCGGCTTGATTAATTCGCAGCAGGCGACTTTCGGTATCTTTGAGCCAAATCATCGCCGGCACGGAATCAAAAATAATTTGCTGTTCTTGTTGCTGCTGGCGTAGTTCGGCTTCTGCTTGTTTTCTTTTAATTATTTCTTGTTGTAGTTTTTGGTTGGCTTTTTTGAGTTCAGCAGTGCGTCGTTCTACTCTTTCCTCTAGTTGATCGTAGTATTGGGTAAGCAAGTTTTGCTGCTGTTCGTGCCGCATTGCTTCTAATTTTAACTTTTCGCTAGCTGACAAACTTGAGGATACAAAATCAGCTAATATTTGGGTAAATTCGTGTTCTTCTTCCGTCCAATCACCGTCCGAACCCTGGCGTTCGGCGCTGACTATTCCCAAGCTTTTACCTGCTAGCACAATCGGTACGTTCAACAAGGAAGTCGCGCCCCGATCGAGCAAATAAAGACCGACAAGTTCTCGCGTTCTGGGGTCATTTTCTGCAGCCACAGTTGCGATCGCACTTGCCGATTTTAAAGCTTGAAAATATGCCGGACAGTCGGCTGCTGTGATGATTATTTGTACAGAATGGAGTTTAGTATTTTGTTCGTAAAGGTCAATGCAGTGAAGCTGCGTTTTGTCTTCGCCATACAGCCAAATACTGGCTCGATCGCAGTTGACAATACTGACAGCGGTTTCTGTTACTTCGCGGATGAAGTCTTCTATATTGTTGCGTTCTTTTAGTTGACTTTTGGCTAATTTTGCGATCGCCAAAGTTGGACTGCGCCAATTTCCTCTCTGGTTGGGCGGCATGGGTGACTGCGAAGCAGCCTTAATTTCTTCGCAAACTAACAGTACAGCCGGCCGTTGGAAATTGGCAATTGAACGACCATTAGTATTTTCCTCTATTTTCCAATCTACCGCCGGCATTGCGCGCGCGGTAGCTTTTACCCTAATAATCTTGCCGTCTTTGCAAGTCAAGCAGCCTTCCCAACAGGCAACTTTTGGAGTTGACGTACCGTTTTCCGGCTGGGCCAATCCAGCAAATTCTGCCTGCATTTTGCCTTGTTCTTGGCAGTAAAATATGTTAAAAATTGAATGACAAATTAATTCCTGCGATTTGTAGGCGAGGCGAGACGCGCCGAATTGATTGAGCGAAAAAACTCTTCCCAAAGCATCTAGAACGAAGTAAATGCCCGGAAAATTCTCGTAGAGAGTTCCATACCAATCTTGTTCGACTTGTTGGCTGCACGCAAGTTTTGCTGTCGCGAACTCGCCCTCTGTGTCGATCAAGTGAGAATAGTTGGTTTCGGGGTTGCTTGAATTACTTTTTTTAGCAAACACTTTTAGCTTAACTCGACTGTAATTAATTTTACTTTCTGGAATTTAACTTTTTTGTGAAACTAAATTAAACCTGTTGTTTGAAAAAAGTTACAAGTTGTAACAAAAATACCACTTGTCCAGCACCCTGATTTTCGCTTCCCAATGCAACCACTGT
The DNA here is from genome assembly GCF_036705265.1 of Microcoleus sp. B4-C2. Classification (NCBI taxonomy): domain Bacteria; kingdom Bacillati; phylum Cyanobacteriota; class Cyanophyceae; order Oscillatoriales; family Microcoleaceae; genus Microcoleus; species Microcoleus sp. B4-C2. The sequence continues at coordinate 22,792 of NZ_JAUBUB010000001.1, read as the reverse complement.
GTTTGTTTGTAGTTAGTAGACCGTCTGCCGACGATATTTCCCGCTAGTTGCAATGCCAGCAGGTTTAGCTGCAATTACCCGGTCTGTACTTTTAGCATCCTAGACAATGGAAAAAACTGGCAATCAATGATTTTAAGTATATATGATAACACTCAAATACCTAGTATTGGGACTGACCTACTTCCGATTCGATTTGGGATATTTGCCGGGGCTGCGGATGAACCGGGCGGCGGTTGCAATTATCGAGTCAGATGAGTGCTGTGGCTTTTGGGGATACTCGACCTGAAAACTGCTTGGGAGGCGATCGACCCCAATACGATGTTTTGTATTGGGAATGACGAGCGTGAATCTAATTAATTAGACTGTTTAATAAATATTTATAATACTTAAGTTAAGTAAATCTTATAATGCACAATCGGCCACCGACTTTAGTCCCATAGTTTATACTTAATCTTGTCCAGCAAACGCTAAGGAGGTAAGGAACAGTGACTACCCAACCCGCTGCGAAACCCAGACTTAATTCTGCGTTCAAACAACTGATGTCCTTACACTGGGTGATGTCAGCTTGCTATTTAGTGCTGTTTATTGGCGGTATGTTTATGGCTCGATTGCCGAGAGGCTTGTTTATTCGAGGCCCCCTTTATGATTTTCACAAATCCGTAGCGGTGCTGACAATGGCTTTACTGACTTGGCGGATTTTAACTCTGTTGCGGGTATGGTGGAAAAAATATACAAAACGCCTGCCAAAGTTTACGAATGAATGGTACAAAAATTTTGCTTTGCACGCAACTTTGTACGTTTTTATGTGGCTAGTTCCGGTTACAGGCTTCTTTTTTTCTAACTCTTTCAAAAGTAACAATGTGAAATTTTTCGGCATTGTTTTACCCGATGTGTTTCCGCAGAATTCCGCAATGGTTGATTTGGGAAGGAGTTTGCATTTTTGGCTGGCGTACACATTTTTAGCGTTCGTAATTTTGCATATTTTAGATCAGAAGAAAGTTGTGAGAGCTAATTGGCGCAGGTTGACAAATTTTGTTAACAGTAAGTTCCCAAAGTCTCAAAAGGTGGGATAAATTTGCGATGGGGTACTATTCTCAATTGGTAGCGGTAAGGTGCAGGCTGCCCACCGTACATAATTAGTTGATGCGTCCAGGACTATTTATGACAAATTGACTGCAAAACTCGCTATTTTCCACGGTGATATTGTGAAACTTGTCCCATCGTCTGACTTTTGAGGCAAATTTATGGGTTGTTCTAATAAATCGACAGGCTGACTAATCGCCAAACCCAAATCGCTCTTTAATTCCAACTTCGCCTCTTCACCGTGACACTCGCAACACCGCAAAATCCACACATTAGAATCATCTTCCGATTGTTTGAAAGCCATCAGCACTAAATTTTCGGCGGACAAATCCAAAAACTTGCCAACTGTCGGCAGAGTCTTGTTGCCATTTTTCTCTAACTTGGGTAACACCTTTACTAGCAGCGGTAAATTCAACTCGTACCCCTGTCGAACTGTGCCGGCTTCTTGCCAATTTCCAGCATGGGGATAAACTGCACAAGTAAATTCCGAAACTCCTAAATCTGCTTGTTCATCCGGCCAAGTCGAACCCCGAAGCAAAGTCAGCCGAATTCGATTCGGTTGAAGGTCGCAACCGTATTTGCAATCATTGAGCAAACTCACTCCAAAACCGTCATTGCTGATATCAGTCCAGCGCAAAATCGGCACTTCCCATTTGGCTTTTTCGGCGGGTGTTTGCGGCTTGGTTGTGCGTGCGATCGCACCGCCGGGAATTTCGCAAGTTGCAAAATCTGCTTCTACATTCAACCCAAAGGCTGCTTTTACTAAAACGTGAGTTTCTTGCCAATCTGCAACTGTCTTAATTTTCAGCAGCGGCGAACCTATTTCTACTATATAATCTTGGCAAAACTCCGACTTGCCAATTTGTCGGACTACGCGCAAACTCTGCCGTAATTCTCCCTGCTCTATCCAGGCAATATCTTTCAGTGTCGGCGCGGGTAATTGATGTTTTTCATAATTTGGGTCAATGTTCCAAGCATCCCAATATTGGCCGCTGTCTTGAAATGCTTGCAGTTGATTGCCGCCTGCTGCATTCAGGACTTCTCGGTTATTTACTTTATCCCAAATGCTCGATAAATTGCCAGTTTTGCCGTCTATTGTTGCCCGAATAAATTCATTTTCTAGAACCATTTCTGCGGCTGCAAAATGCGTTTCTTGACAACGTGTGTTTTTTTGTGCTATACCGTATGTAAGTTTCGATAAATCTGTCTTTTTTTCAGTTTCTGGACTCGCGGACGCATTATCCACAGTTTGAGCGTCTTCGCGACACAGCCAAAACACCTGGTAGCCAACGGCGGGGATATTATTTGCCCAGAATAACAGTGTAGAGTGCGATTGCGGTTGATCGCCCCTGACAATCTGCGAAGCCAGTCGCCGTCGGGAAAAATCGTAAATTTGCCAAACTGAATCAGCGGAATCGGGAAGCGGTACGGCGACAACCTCAGAGCGCGACCAATTGAGGGTATTGAAAATCAAAATTGGTTGAGCGTCGGGCCCAGGAGGGGAGGGGAGAGAAATTTGAGCCGAGATTGCATCCAAAGATTTTAGCAGGATTTCGCGACAAGTGCGATCGACCTCAGCAAAGGCTAGATTAGCATCCGCATAAACTTGGGCGATCGCAGAACCGGGCAAAATATCGTGAAACTGGTTAAACAAAATTTGTTTCCAAGCAGACTCTAACTCGGATTTTGGATAAACCGCACCAGTACAAATCGTGGCCAGCGAAGACAGCAACTCCGCTTGGTAGAGCAATTCTTCGCAGCGGCGGTTTTGTCGTTTTTGGTCGGCGCGAGTCGTGTAGCAACCCCGGTGGAATTCTAAGTAAAGTTCGTCTTTCCAAACGGGAAGAGTTTTGAGTTGTGAGATGGGAGGATTTGCATCCGAAATTGCCGACAAGTTTGAAAATTCTAGCGCCGACAAATTCCCGACGGTTTCGACAACTGGCAAATTTTCCTGATTGTCCGATTCTGAAACATCGCTTTCTGGCTTAGTTGCGGAAATTGCCGACAAATTGGACAATTCTTGCGCCCGCAAAATCTCCTGATTATCCGGTTTGGCCACATCGCTTTCCTGCGAACTTTCCGCAACTTCAGGCAAAAACTGACTCTCAATCAAAGACAAATAATCAACCGCTTTCGCAAACTCCAACTTCGGGAAAAAAGGCGACATTTTCCAGCGTTTCGCCACCTCCAACATATCACGAGTCGGGCCACCGCCGTGGTCGCCAACCCCAGGCAACCAAAGAGCATCTGGCAAATTAGTTTTAGCTTGCCAGTCAAAAGCATAACTTGCCATTTTCACAGATTCTATGCCTTCACCAATGGGAGGAGACATCATACTAAATATTTTAGTACCGTCCAACCCTTCCCACCAAAACACACCGTAGGGAAATTCCGTTGTATCATTCCACCGCAACTTTTGCGTCACAAAATAATCAACTCCACCTTGCCGCAAAATCTGAGGTAATTGCCACCCAAAACCGAAAGTATCCGGTAGCCAAGCTACCCGCATCAATTCCCCAAAATTTTCTTTTGCATAACGCTGTCCATAAAAAACTTGCCGCACCATTGACTCAGCAGAAATCAAGTTTAAATCCGGTTCTACCCACATCCCGCCGACAACTTCCCAGCAACCCGCCGCCACCTGTTTTTTAATCGCAGCAAATAAGTCCGGCCGATGTTCTTCCATCCAAGCATAAAGTGCCGGAGTTGAATGGCAGAATATCAAATCGGGAAACTCCGATTGCAATTTCAATACCGACTCAAAAGTTCGCTGTGCCGCTTCCCAAGTTTCCGGGACAGGCCACAGCCAAGCCAAATCTAAATGAGCGTGACCCACCAAATAGATTTTACCTGTATATATAGATGTCAGCTCACCGCTTTCTCCTATATATATAGATGTAGCATTGCTATTGTCTCCAACCTGAGAAACCTCCTCCCTTCTTCCTCCCTCTGCGCCCTCTGCGCCCTCTGCGGTTCCCACATCTAAATCCCCAGAAAAAGATGTCAGTTCGCCGCTTTCTCCTATATATATAGATGTAGCATCGCTACTTTCTCCCACCTCAAAAACTTCCTCCCTTCTTCCTCCCTCTGCGCCCTCTGTGCCCTCTGCGGTTCCCCCATCTAAATCCCCAGAAAAAGCCCGCAGATATCCCAGTAAATTGTGCCGCAAAACAGACAGCGAGCGATCGAACTTTTCGCGATCGCCCACCGCCGCCCAATCAATCAAACCCATCGCCAAATCAATCTCAGATTTCAGCATTTCCCCCTTGACAAACCGGGGGCGATTTGCTATTGTTTCTGTGGGGAGGTATTGGGAATTTTCAATTTCTAAATTTCGACTAAGCGAATTTTGCAAAATCTCTAATTCGGCAGCCACAAAACCCGGATCGAAACAACAAGAATCAGCAGCTTCGTACAAACAAATCGATCGCACTAAAGCACCGTTATCGTGACCCGGACTTACCAACCGCAAAATTACTAAAAATTCATCTCCCGGATTAGCCGACGAACTCAACAAAACTCGATCGGCAAAATCAAATAAATCTCCCCGTCCGACTAACTCGCCGTTCACAAAAATTTGAGCATCTTCAGCCCACCAAGTCAAACCCAGCAGCAACCGCAAACCAACCACAGGATAGCCGTGCAAATTGTCAGGAATTACAAATTGCTGGCCCAAATACAAAACTTGCTTCCCAGACGGCCAAGCAATATGTCCTTTCCCGTTAAGTTCGGCAACGGGGCTGTTACAAATATTTACCGAAGAGACAGCCGAGTCAGAATCGCAGTACCTCCAACCAGACTGAACCTCCACTTGGCTGAGGCGGCGCAACTTCTCGACAACTTCAGAAATATTATTGCTAGCAGGTGACACAGAAGCGCTCATATTTCGCTAAAATAGGAATTGTGTATTAATCAAAAATCGGATTGAACTCACATCTTGCACTATTCTCAAGAACAGGCAAGATGCCTGTTCCACAAAGAGTGAATTTTCTTGTGGGGAGTAGGGGGTGGGCATCCTGCAGCCAGTAAAAGGCTTATTGACATGGGTGCAATATCTTATATCGAACCGCGAAGACGCGTTCGGCGAAGCCGTTCCCGAAGGGTAGGACGCGAAGAAATAAAGGTTTCAGAGGGTTTGAAGCTTCGATTAAGATATCGCTTTGATTTTACAGCAATATTCAGCAATTCCGGCGCGAATCAAAAATCTGAATTCAAGAATTAAACTTATGTCCAACGGTTACTACGGCCCATACCAAAGCCGACTATTAAATTTTATATCGAAACAGTCCCGCCAAGTCGCTGACAATTGCGATCGAACTTGGCGTCAAATTAAAGAAACAACTCTCACCGCCACCCAAATTCTGCTTTATCCAGCTTATTTGCTGGTGCAAAGTTCCCGAATGCTGGGCCGACAGTTGCGGGCATCAAGTCAAAAAATAGATTTACCGGAACTGCAAGAATTTGGCGGTGACGAAAATGCCGATTTGCCACAAAATTGGTATCAGGGCGAAACTTCCGACGAAAGTTCGATCGCGGAAATTTTGCACCTCGCCGAAAATTTACTAACATCGTCGCAAACTGCGAAAACTTTAGCCAGCTTCCCGATGTTAATTAATCAGGGAAATGCTGCTAGCGATTTACCTCCAGCTATCAATTTTAGCGGACAAATCGCCAAGCATCAAACAACTTCCGTCTTAGAACACCCGCTTGCTAAAACTGGATTAAAACCGCAACCGAAAGTTGAGGGAATTGCCAGTTTTATCCCAGCCCGCACTTTAGTATTGGTGGGAAGAGAAAATCAGATATTAGATATTTTGACACCCGAACAGCAGGAAATGCTTGAAGGTTGCATAACTTGGGAAGTAGCCAACAGCGGGCCGGAACGACGGGAAATTACCCAAAAAGAATTAAAATTTAATCTCGGTTTGGAGTCAGCGGCGAAAAAAGCGCAGTTACCGCCGATGCGTCGTTTTTGGGAATTGATGGCCTGGCTTCAGACGAGTCCGGTTGCTCTGAAAAGAAATCAGTTTGGAGAATCAATCCTCGCAGTTAAAAAATCGATCGACCGCAATGCCATCCTAGTCCAAAAAGCCCGCGCGCAGATCGAAGCAAAAACCGCACAGCAGTCAATGGCGGCATCAAATTCGATCGACCACAATACCCCAAAACTAGAAACTAATTTTAACAGCAAGTTCGATCGACCCCCAACTCCTCTCTCCTTTGTTACATTACTCGATCGCGCCGCCGTCAACATCGAGGAATTAACCCTCCCGCCAGCGGCAAAAACAACCGCCGCACCCACGGAAGCCCCCGGAGTCAAAATTGACACATCCGGCACAGATGCCAATGTAGATTTTTCCGCCCGTGACATCCTCGAAAAATACGCTAGAAACATCGAACAAATGATTTGGTCGTCAGTAGACCACCTTTTGGGCAAAGAAACGGCAGCCAGTGATAATACGGAGAAATCAGTTGCAATTCAGTATTATTTGAAACAGCGACAAGAACAAGAAAACACCCAAAATAGCCCAGAGGTCGATCGACCGTGGCTCAACTGGCAAGACTTATTCGGGGAAGCAGCACCGCCGCATTTAATCGACGGCAGTTCCCAGCCAGAGGCAGTAGTTCAAACCCTAATATCACAAGCTAACCCAAAAGTCAAGCAGGAAATAGCAGAAGTAGGAGAATTGCCCGAAGGTCGATCGACCGCAGTCTCAATCTCCCCTTACCCCGAAGCACTTCACCGCCTGCTGGGGCAGCTAAAACAGAGCTTGCTGACAAAAAGCCCAAATACTCAACCCCAAACAGCATCTGATTTATCAGATTTAGCAGTTACTCAAAAAAATAGCTCTGCACTCGCAGCAGAATCAACCCCAGGGCGCGCGCCGGAAACCCAAGTGCCAAAAAACACCAACCCGAACACCGCACAAAACAACAAATCCCCAGCAGCAATCACCGCGCAAACCAGCAGATACACCGCCCCAACCCGCGCTGCTGCTGAACCCAAAAATCCCAGCGCAGGCGTCCCCCCCGATGGCGAATACTTAGAAACAAAAGCAGAATCGATGGGATACATTAAGCACCCCCTAGAACAAGTGCTCGAATGGCTCGATCGAGTCATGCTGCGACTAGAAAACATCGCCGAGCAACTCTGGAATTGGGCAAAAATCAACTTGCCAAAAATCCTCAAAAGCAAAGATAAAATTGACTAATCTTTAGCTTATGATAAAAAAGTTGCGGCAACAGCAGCAGCTCAGTATTATGCCATCTTTGGAGACTCCCACAGTGCTAACCCTCAAAATCGTAGTTAATGTAGTTGTTTTATTTTTTGTTTCCCTGTTCATATTTGGATTTTTGTCCAATGACCCAGCCCGGAACCCCAACCGCAGAGACATGGAATAAACAACTTATCTCGCCCGCAGAGTAGGGGCGCGTCACCGCAGCCCCTGCAACAGCCGACAAACCCGCAAAAATTAGTCGGACAAAACTTGACAATCCAAGCATCCAGGATACAAGCCCCCTGATTCATCAGTCCAGAAATAAAAAACCTGTATCCGATAAAGGAGCCCCCGAATTGATCCGTGGGGTAAATGCTTCAAATCTAAAATCTAAAATCTAAAATCTAAAATCGATTGACCTCGCACCGCCAGCGAGGTTATCTTGTGGCGGAAGCAAGTTCTGAAAGCAGCCCTATTCCGGCGCGCCCAAGCCACTGCAAATTTTAGATGTCAGATTAATCTCTAAACAGTTACCTTCTTAGATGCAAAATTTTCAATAAATTGCACCCTATAAAATCTAAAATCTAAAATCTAAAATCTAAAATCGGATGACTTACCTGTAGTAACTATGCCCTATCCGGTACCGCCGCCAGAACCCCCTGGCATCATCTACATCGCAAAGCCAAAAAAAGTCGCCCTCACTGTCGCGGCCGGCGATGGAGACACCCTCCGCAACCCCGCAGAAATACCGGAACCAAGCCCAGATATCGTTCAGCCAGAACCCACACCAGCCCCAGCAGAACCCGCAGCCACACTCCTCGGCACCACCGCAGCCACCGATGGGCCTCCAGAAATCGCCGACCCCCTAGCGGAAGTCGAAAGTGGCCACGCAGTGGTGGGATTTCAGCGTCAGGCCCCTGTGGAAGAACCCGAAACTGCGGAAACTCCGAAAGATTCCTCGTTTACAGCTTACCAATTGGGTTCGGTAGAAAATGCCATTGCCATTCGCAATCGGGAACGAACCGCAGAGGCGCAGAGAAAACAGGAGAGAAATATTGCCGGAAAGCAGGAAAGTTGGTATCAGGCCCAAGGTCGGCAGTTAGAAGATAACTCTCCCGAACCTGCGGAGATTCCCGTTCCCGAACCCGCGCTAGAACCAGCACCTAGCGGGCAACAGCAGTTCGACATTCCCACACCAGGAACTGCCCCCGCACCCAGAACACCCCCTGCGCCGACACCGAAACCTAAACCAGCCGCGCCGGGAGTCCGCACCGCCCCTTCTCAGCGGACGGTGCCTTTTCCGGTGACTCCGGCCGATATTATTGAAGTTAAGGCTGACAGTCAAGAATTCGACGACCAGCAGCAAATTGTGACGGCGGTTGGTAATGTCGTTGTGCGGTTCCGGCAAACTGTGATTGATGCCGATCGAGCGATCGTCAACTTAGTCACCCGCCAAGTGGTAGCATCCGGCAATGTCGCCTATACCCGCGGGCAACAAGTAGTGCGCGGCCAGCGGATGGAGTTCAATCTCGGCCTCAACAGCGGCGCAGTCGAACAAGCAAGAGGCGAAATATTCCTGCCCGCAGCAGGTAGCGAATTGACTCCCACACTGCCGACAGATATCAGTGCCGGGACGATTCTCGAACAGCCGCTGAGCGATCGAATTACCAGCCAGCAGCCCCTGCGCGGAGTCAGATCCCCCGGCGCTGCTACAGTGACTCTCGGTGGGGGTGGACAGCTAGCAGCCCCCCAAGTGGTCGGCGCCGTCAACCGCATCCGCTTTGAAGCAGAACGCATCGAACTGCTGCCAGACGGCGCGAGGGTAGCAACCAACATTCGGCTTACTAACGACCCGTTTTCCCCCCCGGAATTTGAATACAGGGCCCGGAGGGCGACGATTAGAAGGATTTCGCCCACGGCAGAGGAATTAGTCACAACGAAACCCCGCTTGGTGTTCGACAACCGAGTGAAAATACCCGTGTATCCCCGCAGGCAAGTGTTTGACAGCAGGCAGCAGAGCGGCCCGTGTTTGACCTTTGGCTACGACGGGGGCGAACGCGGCGGTTTGTATGCCGAGTGCGGTTTTGAGGTGTTGCAAAACGGGCCGGTGCGACTGACTCTGACACCCCAAATTTACCTGCAGCGGATCGTGGCAGAGAACGGCGGCAATCCGTTTTCTCCCGACAGCTACGGGCTGAAAGCGAGGTTGGGCGCTAGTCTGGGCCCGCGTACCAGGCTGGACGGATCGGCAATATTTCTGAGTTTTGAAAATTTCCCGAACTTGCCGGAAGACAGCTTTCGGGGCAATTTGCGCCTGCGACAGTTGATCGGCACTCACACTCTGGCAGCAGAATACAGTTATCGCGATCGACTGTTTAACGGTTCTCTGGGCTTTCAAACCGTGCAGAGCAGCCTGGGGGCAGTCCTGACTTCCCCAGTCATCCCACTCGGAGGCACGGGCATCAATCTCAGCTACCAAGCTGGGTATCAATTTATCAATGCTGACACCGATCGACCAGACTTGCTCGAACCAGTGCGGGAAAACAACCGCATCGATCTGGGCCGTTCCCAACTCAGCTTTGCCTTAAGCCGCGGCTTCAACTTGTGGGAGGGCGAACCGCTGCCCCGCACTCCCACCCAGGGTTTGAGGTATACGCGGACGCCGGTGGTTCCTTTCTTGCAACTGGCCTTGGGACTCCGGGGAGTTGGTACTTATTACAGCAGTGGCGATCGACAAAATTCCCTCGCCCCCAGCGTCGGCATTCAAGGGCAGTTCGGTCATTTCTCCCGCCCTTTCCTCGATTACACTGGGTTTAACGTGACTTATACCCAAGTGGGGCGCGACGGTGTATCGCCGTTTTTATTCGATCGCCTAGTAGATTTGAGAGTCCTGTCTTTTGGACTTGTCCAGCAAGTTTACGGAGGCTTTCGAGTTGGATTTCAAAGTGCTATTAATTTAGAAAGCGGGGAAACAATCAGTACGAATTACACTCTAGAATACAGCCGCCGCAGCTACGCAATCATTTTGCGTTTTAATCCTGAGCGTCAAGTCGGCAGCCTGACTTTTAGAATTAGCGACTTCAACTGGAATGGGACTCCCCAACCTTTTTCCGGGGACGCGCGAACTGTAGAAGGAGGAGTGCGTTTATCCGATTAATTCACTTGGTAATTGGTAATTAGTGATTGGGAATTGGTCATTGGGAATTGGTCATTGGGAATTTTGAACCAACCGTCAACAGAAAACAGTCAACAGAAAACAGTCAACAGTCAACAGTCAACAGACAACACATGACAGAAGTGACCGCAATATCTGCACAAGCAGCGGCTCTGCTGGTTCACTACGGTTTTGACCTAGGTGGCAAAAAAGCCGAGAAATTGGCGGGTGAATGGCTGACCAAGTATCCCGGCTATTGGCTGCGTTTAGCAGTGGTTGAAGCGCTTTATCAAGGGCGCTACAAGGCTGTTTCTGTGGGACAGCTATTGAGTATGTGGCATCGGATAGGTCAACCTCTCTATCATTTCAATCGCGAGTTTGAACGCTTGGTATGCAATAATTTTCCTCAAAATTTAACCGGGGAAAGTGCTGCTCAACTGTCACCGGAAGATATACTTTTATCGCACCAGGAACCGGAAGTAAGTGCCGCAGAGTTAGATTTGCGTGGGCCGTCAGAGGCGCAACTGGATGTGGCGCTTCAAGCAGAAGTCCCAAACACAGAGGCCCAGGAAACAGGAAAATTACCTGCTGCCGACGATCGCACCAAAGAAAATACAGAATTTGTAGTATATGAAGATGTGGCTGTTACTGCCCTCGCCGATCGAGCCGAAGCCGAGCACAAATTAGCGGACAAACCTGTGGCAAAATCATTCCCAGTTGTCAAACACACTGATTTTCATACCAAGTTAAAAGCGATTGCCAGAGAAGGCCGAAGAAAGAAGGGAGAAAGCAGAAATAGAGTGTAAACTTTGGGAACTATATAGTTATTTTTCACTTTTCACTTGGGGCACTTACTCCCATCCGAATTTCCGAACAAAAAGAAGCTTGTTCCGTACCGTTAGCTTGCTTAACAACGCTAGTCCGCAGCCGCAAATTGGGCATGAGATACCACAGCCTTTCTTCCGCATGGAGGGTGTCTGATTCTGTAATCAATGTCAGCACGTCGTCGCCCATCACGTAGCGACTATTACCCTTGTCTTGCAACACTTTGCCTTCGCTGGGATTGTCGGGATTAGGTACGATCGCTAGTATTGTAGAACCGATTTGTTTAGCTTGGTCGCGATCGGGAATACCGTCCCAACTAATCCGAACGCTAGTTAGCTTAGTTGAAGCCGGGTTAATCGAGTGTTGTTGGCAAAGTTTAACGACTGCTGCATCGCTAGCTGTCAGTATTTCTATTTTGAGGTCGGATTTACCTGCCTGCAATTCCCCAGAATGGAGATTGTGTACGGTACGCTGAGAAAACCATTTACCTGCACTTAACTCGAAAAACTCGATAACATCCATGAAATTTGTCTCTAAAGTCAATACTGCTTTATTTGCGATCGTGACTTGCGCGCTATGGAGTCAGAAACCCGGTTTCTTCCTACGTACCTAGCGGTCAAACCAATGATTTTGTCTAGAAACCCGGTTTAATAGTGCAAGTCCTTTTCTATATTTTAGAGGAAGGGGGCGCACCTGCAAAGCTTTCTGAGAGCTTTAGGTGAAACAGATTGCAGATGCCGCCCTGGTAGCAAACCCAACCAGGGGGACATCTGCCTCCCTGATGTGGCCGACTTGAGAGAAAATTAGAGCATCCGCCATCATGTTTCGTTATAAAAAGTCTTTTTCGCACTTTCAATAGGATTGCGATACCTGAAAATTTTTAGCTTGAGAGTGTTTATCGATCGACCATTGCCCAAAGAGCCGCTATGTTAAGAAAAACAAAGATATATGTCAGCTTTTGTCGCTCAATCGGTAAATTGGGCGTTGCTGAGTTGAATTATATTGGCCGCGATTTATTGTAATCGCACTGCTTGAAAATTCTCAAAGCAGACTTCGACTAAAAAACAAGCAATTCATCGAACCATCACCAAACCGAGGACAGCAAGCCTATAGCACATAGCATTCAAATATGTCATGCTAAGTCTAAGAGAAAAGATTCTCGATCGGCTTTTCGGTAGGGTGCAGCTAGCGATCGTATACATTTAAAGAACACATCCGTAAATTTATGACCGAGTTTAAACAAGGGCTGGATCAAATCCAGCCCGCAGAACAGACGAACTACCTGGGAATATTGCCCAGTCAGCTAGCAGCGACTTCAGACTCCGAAAAATTATACAGCTTACTAACAGATTACAATTTTATTAAAGCCAAGCTGTCAGCATCGGGAGTACAGGCGCTAATAGAAGATTACGATTTAGCAACAAGTCCCGATATTATTTCAGACCAAAAAGCCGATCGACTCAAATTAATCCAAGAAGCAATTCGGCTGTCAGCCCACATTCTAGCCGCAGATAAAAGCCAACTAGCCACCCAACTAATAGCCCGCTTGATGCGCTTTGAAAGTCCAGAAATTCAAGCCCTGCTAGCACAGGCAAAACATCAAACAACCCCCTGGCTGCGACCGCTAACGCCCAGCTTTACCCCTCCCGGCGGGAGATTGCTGCGTACCCTCACCGGACATACAGACTGGGTACAAGGTGTAGCAATCACCCCCGACGGCAAGCGGGCAATTTCTGCGTCCTCCGACCACACTCTTAAAATTTGGCACTTAGAAACAGGAGAAGAACTTGGCACCCTCAAAGGTCATCTTACCTACGTCAATGCTGTAGCTGTAACCCCCGACGGTACTAAAGTAATTTCCGGTTCTTGGGACAATACAATTAAAATTTGGGATTTAGAAACAGCGACAGAAATATTTACCTTTGCAGGCGATACTTTTGCCGTAGAAGCAGTAGCAGTAACTCCCGACGGCAAGCGAGTAATTTCAGGTTCTTGGGATGGCAGTATTAAAGTTTGGGATTTGACAAGCAGGGAAGTAATTTTTAACTTCAAAGGTCACAGCAGTTTTGTCCAGTCCGTAGCAGTAAGTCCTGATAGCAAACGGTTGATTTCCGGGTCGGGAGACAACAGCATGAAAGTCTGGAACATAGAAACCGGAAAAGAACTTTTTACTCTCACCGGTCATACAGACTGGGTAAAAAGTGTAGCCGTTACTCCCGACGGCGAAAAAATAATTTCCGGCAGCTACGACGAAACTGTTCAAGTCTGGAGTTTGTCAGAAAGAAAGCAACTTTTTACTTTAGGAAAACACAGCAGTTTCGTTCAAGCTGTGGCTGTTACCCCGGACGGCAAACGGGTAATTTCGGCTGCCGGCGACAAAACGCTGAAAGTTTGGAATCTCGAAACAAAAGAAGAACTTTTCACTTTTACCAATCACATAGCCCCAGTGAATGCTGTGGCCGTTACCCCGGACGGCAAGAGGATAGTTTCTGGTTCCTCTGACAAAACTCTCAAAGTTTGGCACTTAGAAACAGGCCAAGAAAATTTATCATTTGCAGGTCACGATGACTGGGTAAATGCCGTAGCAGTGACGGCGGATGGTACGAAAGCGATTTCCGGTTCAGGAGACAACAGCATTAAAGTCTGGAATCTTGAAAACGGACAGGAAATTTTAACTATTTCGGGGCATCAAGATTGGGTAAAAGCGATCGCAATCACACCGGATAGCAAGCGAGTAGTTTCGGGTTCCGGCGACAAAACTGTGAAAGTTTGGGATATAGAAACCGGAAAGGAAATCTTTACTTTCACGGGTCACACAGACTGGGTAAATTCTGTGGCAGTGACGCCAGACGGAACGATGGCGATTTCCGGTTCTGGAGACAAAACTATTAAAGTTTGGAATCTAGAAACAGGAGAGGAAGTTTTTACTTTTTTAGGTCATGAGGACGGGATAAAAGCTGTGGCAGTTACTCCCGACAGCAAGCGGGTTATTTCGGCTTCCGGCGACCAAACTCTGAAAGTTTGGAGTTTGGGTAAAGAAAAGAATATTTTGGCAAATTTCTGGAATTTAGCCGTCAAAAATCTACTTTTCACTCTCAAAGGTCATGAGAGTTTTGTGAATGCTGTGGCAGTTACGGCGGATGGCAAATGGGCGATTTCAGGAGGGCGGGAACAGAATTTGAAAGTTTGGGATTTGTCAAGTAGAAAAGAAGTTTTTACTTTGGCCGGTCATGCTGATGCGGTAACATCGGTGGCGACTATGGGAACAAAAGCCATTTCTGTTTCGGACGATAATACTCTCAAAGTTTGGGATTTATTAAGTCGAGAAGTAATTGCTAGTTTCAGCGGAGATAGTGCTTTGAAAGCTTGCGCTATTGCACCGGATGGGGTGACAATCTTAGTGGCGGAAGCTTCGGGACAGGTGCATTTTTTGAGGTTAGAAGAGGAGAAATAGTCATTAGTCATTAGTCATTAGTCATTAGTCATGACTCATTAGTTGTTATGCCGATCGCACTTTTGCTAAAATTTAAAAGTGCGATGGTCTTTTCCCCCATCTAGTTTACAATTGTTCCGGGTCAATTCCCATCGATCGCAGTCTTTCTGCTAGGACAGCAGCCCGCTGTTCAGCTTGTTCTGCCCGCAGTCGTTCTTGTTCTGCCCGCAGTCGTTCTTGTTCCAAGCTGCGAGAAACATCCTCATAACTTGTAAACGGTTGGCCGTCAGGGCGATAAATTTGCAACTCTTCACCCGACAAATCAAAGCGAATTCCCAGTCGGGGACTGACCCAATTTTCGATCGCATCAATTACGTCCAAACGCCCCTGTGAACGCATCCAACCGCTGAAATCGTTGCGTTCCGGGTCGTACAGGTAATATTCCTCTACCCCGTGGCGATCGTAAAATACCTGTTTTTTATTCATTTCTGTTAGCCTGTTGCCGGGAGAAAGAATTTCAAACACTACTTGCGGCGCGATACTTTCTTCTTCCCACTGCTGGTAAGAACCTCTATCTCCTTTCGGTCTACCGAAGACTACCATCACATCCGGGCCGATAGAAGTTTTGTTATCTCCTTCAACAGGATACCACAGCAAATTTCCGGCGACAAATACATTCGGGTCGTCCGCAAATAGCCACGCTAAATTTTGTTGAATGATGAGTATCCAGCGAAATTGTTTGGTATTGTCTGACATTGGTTCGCCGTCGCTGTCGGGGTAAATTACATCAGGTTTTTGAGGAGACTTGAGTTGAGTTACCATAACTGTTGTCCGGGGTTAGGGACTGTTTAATTTAATTTTAGCTTGTAGGAAGAGTGAAAAGTGCGATTAAGAGCGGGATAGCTAAGCCGCGCGTACTTTCTCAATACAATAACCTATTCATATTTCTCTCTCTTCTCTTCCTCTGCGCCCTCTGCGCCCTCTGCGGTTCATAAAAAAAATCTCACTCAGCAGCGAAAATAGGGCAGACACCGCCCGCCCTACAAAACTACTTCCTCAGCAACTTCACCCCGCGAATCGAATAATCCAAAAGCTCAATTGGGTGCATTAAAGTAACTGTTTTTCCCTGCAACTCCAAATGCTTCTTAATTTGCAAAGAACAACCCGGATTAGAAGAAGCAATCAACTCCGCCCCAGTATTCAGCAAATTCTCCACCTTTTGCACTCCCAATTCATCAGCAACCTCCGGCTGAAGCATATTGTAAACCCCCGCACTCCCGCAGCACAAAGCCGCATCCACAGGTTCTTTTAACTTCACCCCCGGAATTTGTTGTAGCAACTGACGCGGCTGCAAACTAATTTTTTGGCCGTGCAACAAATGACAAGCATCCTGATAAACAATTGTCAAATCTCCCTCAATCAAAGGATTGAGTTTTGCCGTAATTCCCGCACTTGCCAAAAACTCTTGCACGTCCTTAACATTAGCAGCAAATTTCTCAGCTTTCTCCCGATATTGCGGGTCATCTGCTAAAATATGACCGTATTCTTTCAAAGTATGACCGCACCCAGCAGCGTTGATAATCACAAAATCAACACCCGTATTTTCAAAGCTATCAATCATTTGCCTCGCCAAAGCTTTCGCCTGTTGGGCTTGGCCTTGGTGTTCCGGCAAAGCAGCACAGCATCCCTGACTTTTAGGAACCACAACCTCGCAACCGTTAGCCGTCAAAACACGCACAGTAGCCTCATTAACTGGCGAAAATAACAGCCGCTGCACGCAGCCTAAAATCACGCCGACTCGATAGCGTTTCTCCCCTTGTGCCGGAATTACCTCTGGTAAATTATCCCGGAAAGAATCGACAGTAACTTTCGGCAAAATTGATTCCATCGCCGCCAAGCGGGGAAAGACTTTTTTCAGCAAACCTGTTTGGCGGACAAGTTTTGGCAGTCCTAATTTTTGATAAATAAACAGCGGTACCAGCAAAGGCCGCAATCTGTGAGGATAAGGGAAGAGATTAAAAATCAGAGTGCGAATTACATTGTCGGAAAAAGTGCGTTCCTGATTTCTAGTAACTTGGTGGCGAGTTGCGGAAATTAACTTGTCGTATTGAACTCCAGAAGGGCAAGTTGTAACGCAGGCCAAACAGCCCAAACAAGTATCGAAATGCTGTGAGGTTGCTTCGTTTAAAGGTGCGTCGCCTTCGTTAATTGCATCCATTAAATAAATGCGGCCTCTGGGGGAATCCATTTCTTTGCCGAGTACGCGATAACTCGGACAAGTTGACAAACAAAAGCCGCAGTGTACGCAAGTGTCGATTAATTTCGGATCGGGCGGATTGTTCGCGTCGAAACCTGGGATTTCGAGGGTTTGTAAGTGGGGATTTTGTGCTATAAAATTGCTTTCTTTGGCAGGTCTTAAATTGTCGCTGGGAACTTGAGATTTTTCTGAAGTTTGCATATATATATTACCTAATTGTTTTGGTTCCTAGTGACTATCGCCTAAAACCCTTGATAATTCTTGCTTTTAGCTGAGTCTAAATCCCCCTTAATAAGGGGAGTAGGGGTTGACTTTGAGCATTTCCTGTCCCCCCTTCTTAAGGGCGGCTAGGGGGGATCTAGAGTCTAATCGTCAAACAGTAGATCGGTACTACATAAGACGTTAAGGATCGTGGATTAAATAACTTCCGTAGGTTGGGTTGAGGCACGAAACCCAACAATCAAGCGTGGGGTTGGGTTTCGTTCCTCAACCCAACCTACAAAAAATGCAAGTTATTTAATTCTCATTCCTAAGTTGACACCAATGAAACTGAAGTCCTGACTATAAACTTTAAACTAAATACCGCTGATAAAACGATCGGGACTCAAAAGATTTTCCGGGTCAAACTGCTGTTTTATCCGGCGCATTAAATCGATCGCACTTCCAGTATAGCCCCAAACATCTAACTGTTGCTTGATGTCGGTCGGCGCTGCTAAAACAGTCAGAAAACCGCCTTTAGCTTCGCACCCTCTGCGTACCTGCAACAGCGTTTGGGCCGTCGCAGTCTCAAACCGCAAAACCCCCAAACCGCTGCCTGCATGAATCCAAGCGTCCTGTACCGGCAATTCGTTAATGGCCGTTACAGCTTCCGACGGTCTGATTCCTATTTTGCAAATAATTGCCGACTTTGTGCCAGAATCCCACATTGTTTCTGGCAATCTTTGCCATAACTGATGCTCATCATTTTCCCTGCTGCTAGTGCCTTGCAAACCCAACTTTTCGGCAACTTCCAGCAAGCGGGCTGATTGTTGTTTAACACTTTCTGCGATACTTTGAAATCTAACGATTAATCCCGTGCCCTTTCCTAAGCCTAATTTTGCGACTAATTCAGGTGACAGCAAATCAACGGCTGTTGGTGTCAAAGCAGAGGATAATAAGATTTGAGCCGTTTGGGACAAACCATTAACTTCCCCTGTCAGCACTACGGTTCCCGATGATTCAGGCAGTGGATAAACTCGGAAAGTTACTTGACTTATGACGCCCAATGTGCCGTAAGCACCAGTAAACAGTTTCATCAAGTCGTAGCCGGCGACATTTTTAACAACTCGACCTCCGGCTACGGCAATTTTACCGTCCGATCGCACAAAGGTAATTCCCAATAGCAAATCTCTCACCCCCCGATAGCGATGCCGCAAGGAACCCGCATCAGCAGTAGCGACAAGGCCGCCCAAAGTTGCCTGTTGCGGATATGCTGGATCGATCGGCAAAAATTGACCTGCCGCAGCTAAAATTTGCTGCAAATCCGCAAACTTCATCCCCGCTTCCGCAGTCACGGTTAAATCGCCCACAGCGTGTTCTACAAGCCGATTGAGGCGCGAAGTGCTGACAGCCACAAGCGCCGCTGCATCAGGAGGATTTGGGCGTGTTTTCAAACCCGGAGATCCCCCTAAATCCCCCTTAAGAAGGGGGACTTTGAGTGAATTCTCCCCCCTTTGTAGGGGCGGTGCCCCCGTGCCCGCCCTGGGCTGGGGGGGATCGGAGTCTAATTTAACTAAACCGCCCCAATCAAGTTTGCTGCCACTGCCACAAGGCAAGACTGCACAGCGATGTTGCTGTGCCCAAGCAATGACAGCCGCCAGTTCTTCCTGAGTATTGGGGTAAACAGTACAATCTATTTTCGTGTCGGGGGCAACTGCTTTTTCTACCCGTTCTTGCCAAAATGGCTCTGTATCTTGCCAGCGACAGATGCTAGCAGCCCCGACAATAATTTCTAATTCTTGTATGCTTACGTAATTTTCGGTAGAAAAAGATTTCATGAAGGTTATCAGACGCCCGGTAAAAAAAATTATCAAAACACTGCCTAAAACCATTAAATATTAATACGGGCCCGATATTCAAAACATGAAGAAACAAATGTCTCAAAACCGAATTTCTCTGGGAATTACCGGTCTCAACGAAGTGATTGGCGGTGGCCTAATTCCTCAACGCTCTTATCTGGTGCGCGGCGGCCCGGGTACTGGCAAGACTACACTGGGCTTTCACTTTTTGGCAGCAGGTGTGGCTCTGGGAGAAACGCCCCTGTTTATTACTTTAGGAGAACCGGAAGCGCAATTGCGGGCCAATGCCACAAGTCTCGGTTTTGATATGGAAGCGATGGCGTTCCTCGATTTGAGCCCATCCTCAGAATTTTTTACCCAAGTTCAAACTTATGACATTTTCTCCCCCTCCGAGGTTGAGCGAGAACCGACTACACAAAAGATTATCGAGCGAGTCCAAGCTGTCAAGCCACAACGGGTGTTTTTGGACGCAATCACTCAATTTCGCTACTTAGCTGCGGATGAGTTTCAGTTTCGCAAGCAAGTTTTGTCTTTTCTGCGGTTTTTGGTGGAAGGGGGGGCGACGGTGGTGTTTACCTCCGAAGGCACTTCAAGTGCTCCCGATGACGATTTGCAATTCATCAGCGACGGGGTAATTTATTTAGAACTGCGCCCTGAAGGACGCGCCCTGACTGTCACCAAGCTGCGAGGCTCCAACTTCCGCAGCGGCCGCCATTCGCTGCGCCTGACTCAGGCTGGTATGGAGGTATTTCCGCGACTGCTTCCAGACAACTTTCAACAGGATTTTGTTGCGGAAGCGATTTCTTCTGGGGTTCCAGAAATTGACGAACTACTGCACGGGGGACTGGAACGGGGGACTGTGACGGTGATTAGCGGGCCTAGTGGCGTGGGTAAAACGACGGTGGGCATTCAGTTTATGAAGGAAGCCGCAGGAAGGGGGGAGCGCTCGGTAGTTTACATTTTTGAGGAGTCAACTTCTACTCTGCTGCAGCGCTGCGAATCAGTTAACATCCCGGTTGGGGCGATGATGGGGCAAGGAAGTCTTTCGGTGATACCCGTGGAACCTTTGCTGTACTCGCCGGATCAGTTTGCCTGTATGGTACGGCAGGAGGTGGAGCAGGAAAAGACGCGGATTGTGATGATTGACAGTATTTCTGGCTATCAGCTTTCGATGCAGGGGCAAGATTTGGTGAACAATTTGCACGCTTTGTGCAAGTATCTGAAGAATATGGGAGTCACCGTTATCTTGATTAATGAGGTAGAAGCCATTAGCGGAGATTTTCGGCTGACCGAGATCGGAATTAGCTATTTGGCGGATAATCTTCTGTTTATACGCTATCTGGAACGCCAACTGCATAATAGGACAGAAATCCGCAAGGCGATCGGAGTAATTAAAAAACGAGTCAGCAATTTCGAGAGAACTCTGCGAGAACTCGATATTACTCGCTACGGCATCAAAGTCAGCAAACCGATAGCGGGGCTGCGTGGCATTTTGAGTTCGGCGCCGGTGTGGATTGAGGGGGAAGCGGATGAAGATTGAATCGGGATTGGTCGTGCTGTTTCTGGGCAAGTGCAGCTAATTTCGCAGTCGTGAATCTACTAATGAGTAGGGGGCGCACCGCGCACCTCACCACTAGCCTAAGTCCTGGAAAACTTAAATATATTGGTAAATTTGTGTATTTTTCGACTTTTATCGTAGTGTAGTTTTCAATTCTATGAAATACAGTAGGAGTACAGGGTACGCGGCCGTGTCCTGTACCCCAGCATCTGTACTTCACTCAACTGAAAACCTATGTAATCCCTCGCCGAAAAGTAAGCTAATACCAGATAAAAAAAGAATCCAACTTTATGCCAC
Organism: Microcoleus sp. B4-C2; assembly: GCF_036705265.1. NCBI lineage: Bacteria > Bacillati > Cyanobacteriota > Cyanophyceae > Oscillatoriales > Microcoleaceae > Microcoleus > Microcoleus sp. B4-C2. Next base: position 1,910 of record NZ_JAUBUB010000001.1, on the reverse strand, counting down.
ATCCCAACCCATATATAATCACTCACTCCCCATTCTAAAATCTAAAATCTAAAATCTAAAATGGTTATAACCCGTATTCACAGGAAGCTGATAAATGACTGGCAACTCAATAATTTTAGCCGTAGACCGCAATCAGCGAAACTTGGAACTATTAGCACAATTTCTCAATAAAGAAGGATACCAGATGATCGCGGCTTATAACTATGAAGATGTTGCACAAGCTATCAGTCAGCCTGCTAGGATCGGGATGGCTTTAGTAGATATTTCTGGTTTCGACCGCCGGATTTGGGAGTGCTGCGAACAACTGCGAAATCACCACATCCCTTTTCTGATACTCTCGCCCAAACAAAGCGCTGCCATTCAGCACGAAAGCCTCTGCCACGGGGCGCGGAATATGTTGGTAAAACCTTTGATAGTTAGAGATTTGCTGGGAATTGTTCACAGCTTGCTAGGAGAATCTGCGTGAGTCAAATTTTATTGCTTGTCGAACAGAAAGAAAATCGCCGCCTGTTATTAGAATGGCTAGCAGTTTATTATGAGGTATTGCTGCCACACTCAACAGAAAATAGTGAGGAGTTTTTACCATTTAATCAATCTTTTGACCTGGCGATAATTGACGGTATTTCCCTGAAACGCCACTGGCAATGGGTTGCCGCCCAAAAACAGGCAGAACACCCGGTATGCTTGCCTTTTCTTTTGATTACATCCCGCTCGGATGTAGGGATGGCAACGCAATTTATTTGGCAAAGTATTGACGATTTGATTATCGCTCCGATCGAGAAGATTGAATTGCAAGCGCGGGTGGAGATTTTGCTGCGATCGCGCCAGTTGTCTTTAACTCTCAAATTGTCTCACGACCAACTCGATCGCACTCTGCAAACAGCCCAAGAACTCAATGAGATGAAAACATCTCTGCTGTACATGATTGCCCACGACGTTCGCAATCCTTTGAATTTCATCATCGGCACTACACAACTTCTTAGCAAGTACAAGTTGACATTAACAGAGGAGAAAACACAAGAACTTCTAGACAAAACTCAAGCAGCCGCCAAAGGTATAGATTTGTTATTAGATGATGTTCTGCTGCTGGGGCGTGTTGAGTCGGGAAAAACAGGCTTTTCCTTGCTACCGATAGACTTAGCAAAGTTGTGTAATGAGTTGGTAGAGGAATTTCAGAGCAGCCTGAATTTGAAACCTGAAAATGATCGGGTGACGCTGATTTTTGTCAATCACCATCAATCCGCGATGGCCTGTTTGGAGGTAAGCTTGCTCCGGCGAATTCTGGGGAATTTGCTGTCCAATGCTATTAAGTATTCTCCCCCAAATACTGAAGTAATTTTTGAATTCAAACTTACTGAAACTGAGGCTATTTTTTCGATACAGGATGCAGGAATTGGCATACCTGTCGCCGACCAAGAACAGTTATTTGATTCATTTTACCGGGCTAAAAATGTCGGTCGAATTCCCGGTACTGGACTGGGGCTGAGCATTGTTAAAAAATGCGTGGACTTGCAGGGTGGCGAAATTACTTTGACCAGTGAAGAAGGCGTTGGCAGTACATTTACAGTAACGCTGCCGATCGCAAAACCAGGAAAAAAGCAAATGTCGCCTGCAACGCCTTAAACTAGATGCAGGCTTTTTCTTGGGATTTCAAGACGGGATTTTTCACAGTGATAATGTATGGCTGGTTTCTCATTTTTATTACGGACTCGATGGGACGCTTTTGATGGTTTTTTCGTGGGCTATTGCAGCGGAAATTTATCATGCTCGATCGCACCGCTGGCGGAAAATTTACACTGTTTTAAACTGCATCGCGCTGCTGCTATTTCTCTGCTAAGGAATGAGAATTAAATAACTTCCACTCTTGAAAGTGGGATGGGCGTCCCGCCCGTCCAAAAAGGACGGGCGGG